>OMIJ01000257.1 GCA_900299065.1 Hyphomicrobiales bacterium | reverse complement strand
GACTGGCAATGTCGCCAGATCGAGCCGCGGCGCCAGAATAGAGCCGACAATGGCGCCCGTTGTCATGATGACAGTTGAATTGGCGCCAGCTAGTGCCTGAGCGGCAGCTAAACGCAGAGCATTCTTGCGGGCAAGCGCATCATCATAAAGGGGGGCTTGTTGGTCGAGATTAGAAGAAATTCTATCAGCTGAAGCCTTGGCATCCATAATTCATATCCTCGCTTTGTGACAATGTCACAAAGCATAAGCAAAACGGAAGCTCTATTTGGGTATCGCGAGCCCATAAAGCAATCAGATTCGTAAGGAATGCGACAACAACTGCACTTCCCTCAATTTGATCAATCTGCTAGCTTTGCTGAAATTTAAATTCAGGCGAGGAACAAATGGCGACTGCCCGCGAAAATGAACTTTTGACTCGTGTTGGCCCCGGCACACCCATGGGTGAGCTGATGCGGCGTTACTGGATTCCGACAGCCAAATCCTCCGAGCTGGTGGCGGGCGGTACGCCCGTGCGGATCATGTTGCTGGGCGAGCAATTGATTGCCTTTCGCGATGTAGAGGGCAAGGTGGGCGTGATGGATCATCGCTGCCCGCATCGATGCGTTTCGCTGTTTTTTGGTCGTAATGAGCCGGGCGGATTGCGCTGCGCTTATCATGGCTGGCAATTTGATGTGAGCGGGCAATGCACAGATATGGCCAATGTGCCACCGCATCAGGATTTCAAACATCGCATCAAGGCTAAGGCCTATAAGGTCTTGGAGCGTTGCGGCATGATCTGGACCTATATGGGCCCGGGCGAGCCCCCCGATCTGCCGCCTATTGAAGCAACATTGGTGAGCGCGGATCAGGTCAATCACAATATGATCCAGCGCCATTGCAATTGGCTCCAAGCGCTTGAAGGCGATATTGATACATCGCATGTCGATTTTCTGCATGGTGGGCTGCGCACAGCGCAAGTCTATCAAAATGATGACCCGCGCCGCTTTGGCGCTATGCATCGCGCGCCGGAATATGAAGTGCAGGAAACGGCCTGGGGCGCAATGTATGGCGCTTACCGCCCCGCAGAAGAGGGCGAGACCTATTGGCGCATTGGCCAATTCATGTTCCCTTTCTGGACGATCACGCCTTCGGGCCCGTTTGGCAAACATATTTATGCACGTGCTTGGGTGCCAATGGATGATACGCATACAATGATCACCGGCTTTGTAAAAAAATCCGGCGTGGTCAATTCACCTGGTGGCCCCTCTATGGGCCTTGTGCTGGGCTTTGATGATCGTCTGCCCGATGATGCCAGTTGGTTTGGCCGTTATCGCCCACGCACTAATCCCGATAATGATTATTTCATTGATCGCGACATGCAGCGCGACAAATCCTATTCCGGCATACAGGGCATTACACAACAAGATCAGATGGCGACGGAGAGCATGGGGCCGATCACCGATCGCAGCTTTGAACATCTGGCCCCAAGTGATCGCATGATCATGGTGGCACGTCGACGCTTGCTGGCCGCTGTAACTCATTTCAATGAAACAGGTGAGGCCCCGCCTGCGTCTAATCCCAATGATGTCTATGCAGGCGTGCGCGGTGGGTTTTTCATCGCGCCCAAGGGCAAACAACTCTCCGAGGTCTATGCCCAGCAGATTGAGTCAACAAAATAAGAGACTTTCGGGAGGATCACATGAGCCGCATGTCTGCACGCGCCCTACTTGGCCTGAGCGCCTGCTTGTTTGGTACAAGCCTGATTGCCACAAATCCGACTCTGGCGCAAAAAGCCAAAGACACTGTCCGCATTGCTCAGGCGCAAACCATTGGTACACTCGATGCCTATATGGACCCGCGCCCGGAAGTTTATTTTCTCTCCGATGCGGTGTTTGATACTTTGATTGTCTATGATGCGAAGAAAAAGGGACTCTCCCCCTTATTAGCTAAATCATGGACACGCATTGATGATCGCACGCTCGAGTTTGAATTGCGTGAAGATGTCACTTGGCATGATGGCAAACCCTTCAGTGCCGATGATGTGATCTATACGATCAATTGGCTTAATGATCCGCAGACCAATGTGCGCTTCAAGAATTATTATTCCTGGATCGAAAAGGTAGAAAAGCTCGGATCCCATCGCTTTCGGCTGATTGCTGTCAAGCCAACACCTTTTGATCTGGCCATGCTGGCCTCGCCCAATGTGCTGCCGATCTTTCCCAAGCACATTCATGAAGCAATGAAGGACAAACTGGAATTTGGTCGCGCACCCATTGGCACAGGCCCCTATCGGGTTGTCAGTCTCGACATTAACAAGGGGCTGAGTCTCATCAAGCGTGATAGCTATCCGCAGGCCAATGATGCCAAATATGCCGGTCAGGTGCGCAATCTCCAGGTCATCCCCCTGCCGGATGCGGGGACGCGCGCTGCGGCGATGATGGTTGGCGATATTGAGATGATGCGCGATGTGCCCATTGATATGGCAGAAAATCTGGCTGGCATGCCCAATCTTGGATCTACTGTTACTTCGCCCATTGGCTCTTCCTATCTGCTGATTGATGCTGCAGGTCGCAGCGGGCGCAAGGAATTGCAGGATGTGCGGGTGCGCCGCGCCATTATGATGGCCGTCAATTCGCCGGAACTGACGCAGATGATCGTTGGAAAATTAGCGACAGGCATGGTGCGTCAGGATGCCATGTGCAATCGCGCGCAAATGGGCTGCGATTATTCTGTCCCGCTGCCTGATTTTGATCTTGCAGGGGCACGCAAGCTTCTGGCTGAGGCAGGATATGCCAATGGCTTTGATGTCGAAATCACGGCTCCATCAGCGCATTCGGGACGATTGGCTGAAATCTTTTCTGGTCGCCTGCGAGAAATCGGCATTCGAGCTAAAGTCGATACGTTGACCTTCGCTGCTTATCGGGACAAACAGGCCAAAGGCAAAATCGAATTGCTCGTCAATGGCTGGGGTGGCGGCGGGGTGGCTGATGTGCAAGCCACTCTGGATTTCTTTTTCTCGCCCGGGCCTACAGATTATTTCGGCGTGCCGCGACTAAGCGAACTGGCCAAGGCTAGCGCCGCCCAAATGGATGATGGCAAGCGCAGGGCCTTGGTGCGTGAAATCTTCGATACTGTGACCAATATTGCCTATATGACGCCTATCACTCCGCAACCGGCTGTCTGGGTCCATTCCAAAGATATTGCCTTGATTGGCGATTCCACCTTTTCTGCCTGGGGCGGGATGGCCTATCAAATCGGCTGGAAATAACAGGGTCCCGGCAGCCTGTCAGTTCAAAGGGCCTCTTTCTGGCTTTGGGGCTGATTGCATCATCGGGCTGGCTTGGTGATGGACCAAACGCCAGCCCTGTTGGGTGCGCAAATAGAGATTGCTTGCCACCAGCATTCCCCCGCCTACTTGTTCCTCGCAAATAACCAGAGCCTGATCTGCCCGCAGATGAATGCGTGGATTGAGGCATAAAACAGGATCTTGCCCGGCATTGGTCAATATGAGCCGATAGGAGTTAAGGATGGCCTGCCGGCTCTCCAGGGCCGGCCAGCCCGGATGTACGCAGGAGACCTCGCCTTCAGCCCAAATTTGATCCATGGCTTCAAGGCTTTTGGTTTGGAAGGCCCGATAAAATCTGGCATTGGCCTCGAGCACATCGGAACGATCACTCATCAACTTTCCTTCGGTCTGAACCATCTTCGCCCTTAGTCTTAGTCTAATCATATGATCAAGGGCATAGAAAATATTTCAGGCCTTGAACTTAATCTGCCCCTAGCTTCTCTTCGTAGAGGAGTTGCGGGCCAATTGAAAACGCGCCACAATGGCCGATCAGTCTAGTGATAGAACTGGGATAAACGGCCATAGAGCTAGGCGCAAACCAGTCCAGCCTTAAAGGGTGAGGCGGCCTAGAGAGGAAGCAAGGAGAGCACAATGGCAAACAAGACATTTTTATTAGCTATCTTAGCCAGTACAGCATTGGTGGGTGTGAGCGTTTCTGCGTCGGCCCAGAGTGGTGCTCCAATTAAGGTTGGATTGAGTGGTCCTTTCACTGGTGGCTCGTCCTCAATGGGCGTGAGCATGCGCGATGGCGTCAAGCTTGCGGTTGAAGAAATCAATAAGGCTGGTGGCGTTTTGGGTCGCCCGATTCAATTGATTGAACGCGATGATGAAGCCAAGAATGAAGTGGGCGTGCAGATCGCGCAAGAATTGATCAATAAAGAAAAGGTTGTTGCCACCCTCGGCTTCATCAACACAGGTGTTGCACAAGCAGCGCAGCGCTTCTATCAGGAAGCTGAAATTCCTGTCCTCAATAATGTCGCAACAGGCTCGATCCTGACCAATCAATGGCCCGATCAAAAGATCAATTATGTGTTCCGCACATCAGCCAATGACATTATTCAAAGCTCGATGATTGCTGAAGAAGCGATCACGCGCCAGGGCTTCAAAAAGCCTGCAATTCTTGCTGATGCCACCAATTATGGACAATTGGGCCGCGAGGATATGACCAATGCTCTGGCCAAACTGAATATCAAACCCGTCGCCGTAGAAAAGTTCAATATTGGCGATACGGATATGACGGCACAAGTGCTCAAAGCCAAGGAAGCCAATGCAGATGTGATCCTCACTTATGCAATTGGACCAGAACTGGCGCAAATCGCCAATGCCATGGCCAAACTAGGTTGGAAAGTGCCGATGATCGGTTCATGGACCTTGTCGATGGCGAGTTATATTGACACAGCCGGTCCCAATGGGGATGGCGCGATCATGCCGCAGACCTTTATCGAAATGCCCACAACGCCCAAGCGTAAGGCTTTCATTGAAGCCTATCACAAGGCTTATGGTGGCGATCGTATGCCTTCGCCTGTTTCTGCTGCGCAAGGCTATGACTCAGCCTATCTGCTGGCTGCCGCGATTACACAGGCCAAATCGACAGATGGCGCAAAGATTCGCACCGCTCTGGAGAATCTCGAAACCAAAATTGAAGGTGTCGTGACGATCTATGACAAACCCTTCTCTGCGAAGGATCACGAAGCCATCAGCCCGAACATTCCTGTCATGGGCCTGGTCAAGGGCGGGCGCGTTGTTCCCGCCCACCCTGAAGACATTGCTGGCGACAAGGCCATGCGTGTCAAGCCAAAGGGCTGATAGACTATCATTGACGCCCCTCCCATTTGCGCATGGCTCGCATATGGGAGGGCTTTTTTACATTAGACAGGTTTTGCATGGATATTCTGGCTCAGCTCATTGTTAGCGGCATATCCGTTGGCATGATTTATGGCGTGATCGCCTTTGGCTATCAGCTCACTTTTGCAACCTCCAAGACCCTTAATTTTGGTCAGGGCGAAGCGCTTATGCTCGGCGCTCTGGTGGGGCTGACGACAATCAATTTTCTCATTGCCACAGGCATGGGAACTTTATTGGCCTTTATTCTGATGCTGCCCATTGTGCTGATCTTTGGCATGATGCAGGGGGCGGTTGTTGAATTTCTCGGTGTCCGCCAAGCCATGCGTACCAAATCGGAAGCCGGCTGGATTATGGCGACGATTGCTCTGGGCATTATCTTCAAAAATCTGGCTGAAAATTTCTGGGGCCGCGATGCTTTGCGCTTTCCTTCTCCCTTGCCTGAGCAAGCGCTATCGGTGGGCGCTGTGCGCATTCAGCCAATGGAGATCGCCATTTTACTTGGCGCTTTAGGGTTGATGATTGCGGTGGAAGTGTTCAACCGCAAATCTATTTATGGCAAGGCTGTTGTCGCCACTGCGCTGGATCGCGATGCAGCAGGTTTGATGGGCATTGATACACGCCTGGTCATCACCTTCTCTTATGCCTTGTCTTCCATGTCAGCCGCTTTTGCCGGTGTGCTTGTGGCCCCCATTACACTCACAGGCGCGGCGATGGGCGGTGCATTGGGATTGAAGGCCTTTGCTGTGGCGATTATTGGCGGCCTCTCAAGCGGCTATGGCGTAGTTGTTGGCGGTATGATCCTTGGCATAACTGAAAACCTGACAGGCTATTATATATCGACTGGTTACAAGGATGTGCCGGGCCTCTTGCTCTTGCTGCTCGTGCTTTCAGTGAAGCCCGCCGGTCTGTTTGGCTCCACTGCAATCAAGAAGGTTTGACCATGAATCGCCTTCTTCTCCTGTTAGCCATTGTGGCCGTTTTGGCCTGCCCCTTTGTCATCACCAGTCCCTATTATCTGCATTTGATCGTCACAGTGGCGATCTTTGCGATTGTCACTTTGGGGCTTGATATTGTGTTTGGCTATACGGGCGAAGTCTCGATTGGTCATGCCGCACTCTTTGGCCTTGGCGCTTATGCAGCTGGATGTGCGTTCATTCACTTGGGCCTTGGCTTCTGGCCCTCTTTGATCATTGGCCCAATTGTGGCGGGCGCTTTTGGTTTTATTCTGGCGCTGCCCGCCTTGCGCGTGACGGGACCCTATCTGGCCATGGTGACATTGGCCTTTGGCACGATTGTGCAGATTCTGATCAATGAAATGACCGATCTGGGCCCCTGGCTCAATCATCTCAATCTCACACGCGGACCGCTTGGGATTACGCTAACAACCCCTGTGATGTTTGACTGGCGCGAATGGGGCGAGACCATCGACCTCTTCAGCATGTCGATCAAACGCGTGCGTGAGATGCAATATTTTTATGTTGTGATGATCTTTCTTGCGCTGACGATTGTGGTGATCAATCGCATTCTGGCCTCGCATCTGGGACGGGCATTCGAGGCTTTACGCGACAGCCCGATTGCTTCTGATTGCATGAGTGTGAGTGTCTATCGCCATAAAGTGATGGCCTTTGTGCTGAGCGCTGGCTTTGCCGGATTGGCGGGCGTGCTCTTTGCTTATTCCGAGCAATATATTGCGCCCAATAATTTCAGTTTTGATCTGTCAATCCAGTTTTTGTTAGCCGTCACAATGGGCGGGCGTAAATCCAGGCTGGGGCCGATTTTGGGTGCGGCAATTGTGGTGTATCTGCCCAATCTGCTGGCAGATATTGATCTGTTCCGAGATTTTGCGCTGCTGATCGCCATCATTGCTGTTCTATCTGGTGGCTATGTCATGATCACCAGACCGGAGCAACGTTTGCGCGCTGCCGTGCCGGTTGTTTTATGTCTGAGCTTTTATGCTTTCTCGCTGATGCTGCAAAAGATCACGGATTATAAACTCACTGTCTTTGGTTTGATGATCCTGTTTGTTGTCTATTATCTGCCTGACGGGATTGTCGGCTTCCTCAAGAAAATGGTCGAGCATTTCAAACCAGGCTTGATCCAGTCACATGCGCGCATTCAAGCCGTGGGAAATATCGAAACAGCGCTCACCTCGCCTGGCAAGAGCGAAGGCGCTTTGCTCAAACTCGATCATGTGACGATGCAATTTGGTGGATTGCGCGCGCTTGATCAGATCAATCTCGAGGTGAAACAGGGCACGATCCACGGATTGATCGGGCCTAATGGCTCGGGCAAATCCACAATGATGAACGTGCTGACGGGCATTTATACGCCCACGCAGGGCAATATTGTTTTTGTTGGCGAAACGATCAACGGACTCAATTCACCCGGTATTGCCGCGCGCGGTATTGCCCGCACATTTCAGAATGTGCAATTGTTTGGTGAACTCACTCTGATTGAAAATGTGCTGGTGGGCCTGCATCACAGCTATCGCTCGAATGTGGTGGATGTTGCTTTAGGTTCCTCGCGCATTCGACGCGAAGAGAGCGCGGCTCGGGCGCGGGCAGCAAGTATTCTGGCCTTTGTCGGCCTTGCTGAACTTGCCAATGAAGAGGCGCGCAATCTTCCCTATGGCAAGCAAAGATTGCTGGAAATTGGCAGAGCCCTAGCGCTTGATCCCAAATTGTTATTGCTCGATGAGCCCGCCGCCGGATTGACTGCGCCCGATATTCGCGAATTGATCGAGATCATTCGCAAGATCAAGGCGCAGGGTATTACCATTATTCTCATCGAACATCACATGGATGTCGTTATGTCGGTCAGCGATAAAGTCAGCGTGCTCGACTTCGGCCAGAAGATTGCAGAGGGCAAACCCGCCGAAATGCAGACCAATGCGCGTGTGATCGAGGCTTATCTGGGCGGTGCATCCGCCAGTGCAGCGTGAGGGATTATCATGCTGAAAGTTGAAAATCTGATCGCAGGTTATGGCAAGGTGCAGGTGCTGCATGGCATTAGTCTGGACGTCGCCGATGGCGCTCTGGTTACGCTGATTGGCTCGAATGGCGCTGGTAAAACCACGACCTTGCGCGCCCTCTCAGGCATGATTGCACCCAGCCAGGGTACCATCATGCTTGGCCAGCAGGGTGCCGGCAGTCAATCCGTACAGCTCGAAAATATCACCGGCCTGCCGGCACATCAGATTACCCGGCGCGGGGTCGCCCATTCGCCGGAAGGACGGCGCGTCTTTGCCACCCTGCCGGTTGAAGACAATCTGCTTTTGGGGGCCTTTCCGCGCTTTACGGGCAGTCGGCCTATTGGTCAGCCAGCGGCCGATCTTGAGCGCATGTATGATTTGTTTCCGCGGCTGCGCGAGCGCCGGCGGCAATTGGCAGGCACTTTATCGGGTGGGGAACAGCAAATGCTTGCCATGGCCCGCGCGCTGATGCTCAATCCTGCAGTGTTAATGCTCGATGAGCCTTCCATGGGTCTTGCGCCCAAATTGGTCAGCGAGGTCTTTGCCACAATTGCCCGGCTGAAAGAGAGCAAGATCACCATGCTGCTGGTTGAGCAATTTGCCGCCGCGGCACTGGAAGTGGCGGACTTTGGCTATGTGCTCGAAAATGGCCGGATTTCCGCCTCCGGTCCGGCGGAAAAACTGCGCAATGACCCTGCCGTCCAGGCCGCTTATCTGGGCGCGGCGCACTAATCCGCCCAATAACTCGCCGGCCTGATTAGCACCGATGACGCAGGCCGCAATTTCTGCTAGAAATTGCGGATGAACATTAATTCCACACCCTCCGCCCCGGCAACCGCTTCCATGGACTCAGCCGATCTCATTGCCATTATGCACGAGCTTGGGCACCAGGCACGCTTGGCCGCTCATGCGCTTGGCCTTGCGTCAACCGAGCAAAAGAACAAAGCCTTGTTGCACGCTGCCAAAGTGATGCGTGAGCAATCATCGGCCATCATTGCCGCCAATGCGCTTGATATGCAGGCCGGCGAAAAGGCGGGTTTGACCAAAGCCAATCTGGATCGGCTCATGCTCAATGAAGCGCGCATTGAAGCCATGGCCAAGGGGCTGGAAGATATTGCCCGTCTGCCTGATCCTGTGGGGCGTGTGCTGGCGCAATTCGAGCGCCCCAATGGGCTGAAGATTGAACGCGTTTCGACTCCGCTGGGTGTGATTGGCGTGATTTATGAAAGTCGCCCCAATGTCACAGCTGATGCAGGCGCCTTGTGTCTGAAGGCTGGTAATGCTGCAATTTTGCGAGGAGGATCGGATTCCTTCCATTCCTCGCGCGCCATTCATCAGTGTCTGGCGGAGGGTTTGCGCGCCGCCAATCTGCCGGAGGCCTCGATTGCGCTTGTACCCGTGCGCGATCGCGCCGCAGTGAGTGAAATGCTCAAAGGGCTTAGCGGCCAGCTTGATGTGATTGTGCCGCGCGGTGGCAAAAGCCTTGTGGCACGTGTGCAGGATGAAGCACGCGTGCCCGTCTTCGCGCATCTCGAAGGCATTGTGCATGTCTATGTAGATCGCGCCGCTGATCTTGAAATGGCCAAAACGATTTTGCGCAATGCTAAATTACGCCGTACGGGGATTTGCGGCGCGGCAGAGACTTTGCTGGTTGATCGCGCCATTGCAGATCAATCCCTCAAGCCGCTGGTCTCCATGTTGATTGATGCAGGCTGCGCGGTGCGCGGTGACGAACAAGTGCGCGGCGCTGATGCGCGTGTCACGCCTGCAAGCGAGGAAGATTGGCGCACCGAATATCTCGATAGTATCATTTCTGCGAAAGTGGTTGATGGTCTGGATGCAGCAATGCAACATATCGACACATTCGGCTCGCATCACACCGATTGCATCATCACACAAGACCAGGCAGCAGCGGACCGTTTTTTGCGCGAAGTTGATTCAGCCATTGTGCTGCACAATGCTTCGACACAATTTGCGGATGGTGGCGAATTTGGCTTTGGTGCCGAGATCGGCATTGCAACCGGGCGCATGCATGCGCGTGGCCCCGTGGGGCTTGAGCAATTGACCTCGTTTAAATATCGCGTGCATGGCAACGGCCAGATCCGCAGCTGAGCGGATGAATTTTCGGAGATCTACGCATGACTTACAATGAAATGGTGGCAGAGGCTCAAGCCATTGTTGCAACGCAAGTCACGCCGCAGATGGATTCGGAAATGCGTGATGAATTGCTCGAAAAGACGATGATGCGTTTGCTTGATCGCAAAGCTGCCGTGCCTTTCTTCGGGCGCGTTGGCATGCTGGGCGCGGGGGGCGGCACGCCGGTTCCTGGGCGCTATTTGATGCATCAAGAGCCACGTCTGCCGCCCATGCCGGAAAAGCCAACTCTGATCGACTTTTTCACCAAACGCATTTTACTTATGGGGCGTGGTGGCCAGCATTTATTACAAAGCGCAAGGCTGGCCCAGAAAAACGGCCTGCCGGAAAAACTCGTCCTGGCTTGCCTTGTCCATGATGTGGCCGTGACGGCGCATATTCGCTGTGACCATGGCTATTATGGCGCGCAATTGATCGAGCCTTATGTCGATGAAGAAGTGGCCTGGGCGGTGCGCTATCATCAGGCCTTGCGTTTCTATCCTGATGCCGAGACTAATTACGAATATCCAGATCTCTATAAGCGCTCATTTGGTGAGGATTATGTGCCGCCTGCTTATGTGCAGCGCGCTTATGAACAGGCCCGTGCACATAAATGGTATATGTCAGCCCGCCTTGTGACCTGTAATGATCTTTATTCCTTCGATCCTGATGTGAAAGTCGATGTGCATGAATTCACCGATGTGATCGGGCGCAATTTCCGTCAGCCGAAAGAGGGTCTAGGCTTTGATGACAGCCCCTCTTCGCATATGTGGCGCAGCATAATCTGGCCGAATAATTTTCTCTAAAGGCGCTTATCTGCGAGGATGACGAACAGCTTAACTCAAGCTCCCAAGGCAGTGAAAAGACGCAATGGTCTTGCTCTTTTGCCCAAACATGCGCCGGGCATGAAGATTGGCCTCTTGGGTGGCTCGTTCAACCCGCCTCATGAAGGCCATCGCTTAGCCAGTCTGATTGCTTTGCGGCGTCTTAATTTGGATTGCATCTGGTGGCTGGTGACGCCCGGCAATCCACTGAAGCAAAATAGCGATCTTCCAGCGCTTGCCACACGCCTGCAAGCCTGCAAAAAATTGGCTCATCATCCCGCTATTTTTGTCAGCGGCGTTGAGGCTGAGATTGGCACGCGCTTTACCTATGACACTTTGCATTATCTCACGCAGCGCTGTGGCAGCGTCGATTTTGTCTGGCTAATGGGCGCGGATAATCTCGCAAGCTTTCATCGCTGGCATAGATGGCGCGAAATTGCCGATCTCATGCCACTGGCGGTAATCGACAGGCCGAATTCGACCTTGCGCGCCACCCATAGCCGGGCCGCCCTTTATCTCGAAAAATATCGCAGAGATGAGGGCGATAGTGCTCTTTTTGCCAAAGCGCAGACGCCCGCGCTGATGTTTCTGCATGGGCCACGCTCGCAGCAATCTTCAAGCGCGTTAAGGGCCAGGCAAGCTAAAGCCAGAGTTTGATCAGTTCACACTGGCATAAGTGAGCTTTTGCGCCTACATTAGGGGTGCGGAGCTGCGGGGTTTGTGTAGGATCTGTATTCCCGGGGCCTTATCGATCTCAAAGGGAGCTGTCCCTGGCCTTGTCCGTGGACTTGGCCATATGGCGCCCACCTACATTGTAGGTTCCCGGGATCGATATCCCACGGCTCAGTGGCCCCGCACTTGATCCTTTCCTATGGCTGAGCCCCTGTCGTGAGCCCGCATGCCTCCCCTTTGAGCCAGCAAACAACCAAAGCGGCCTTACGCCGTGCGGCTTTGGAGCAAAGAGCAGCCATAAGCCCTGACCGGCAAAGCCAATTTGCCGCTCATCTGGCCCGCGAAGGTCTGCAATTGGCCAGAGCAAGGCCGGGTGTCAAAGCCGTCTCCCTCTATCATCCCATTCGTCATGAGGCCGATTGTCTGCCTTTATTGCAGGCGCTGCATCAGGCCGGCTTCATCACCGCTTTGCCTGTTGTGGTTGAGGGCAAGCGGCCCTTACGCTTTTTGCAATGGGCGCCGGGAGAGGCCTTGATCCGCTCGCCCATGGGGCTCAATGAGCCAGATCAGACCAGAAGCGAGATCAAGCCGGATGTTTTGTTCATACCTCTGGCAGCCTTTGACCGTAAAGGGCATCGATTAGG
>OMIJ01000256.1 GCA_900299065.1 Hyphomicrobiales bacterium | reverse complement strand
CTGTCTATGCCAAAGAGCGCCTGCAAGGGCGCGCTCTGAGCGGGGTGAGCGCAGCTGACAAGCCCGCCGATCCGATCATTGTGCATCCTGATATTCGCCGCATGCTGATGGATATTCGCTCCTTCAATGAAGCGGCGCGTGCTCTGGTCATTTGGGCGGCTCAACAGGGCGATATTGCGCATCGCTCAGCTGATAGCAAAGCTGTTCAGCGCGCCGAGGATTTGCAAGGCCTCCTCACACCCGTGCTCAAAGGCGTATTAACAGATATTGGCTTTGACAATTGCGTGAAAGCGCAACAGATCTTTGGCGGCCATGGCTATGTTGCCGAATGGGGCATGGAGCAATTTGTGCGCGATGCCCGCATTGCCATGATCTATGAAGGCGCCAATGGGATTCAGGCGCTTGATCTGGTGGGGCGCAAATTGCCCAAGGACGGCGGACGCGCCATTCGCACTTATCTCGAATTGGTGGGTCGCTTCATTCAGGAGCGCGAAGCAAGTGCGGATTTGAAGCCTCTTCTATCGCCCCTCAAACAGGGCTTGGGCCATTTGCAGGATGCAACATTATGGTTCATGAATAATGCTCTGGCCAAACCCAATCATGCCGGCGCAGGCGCCTATGATTACATGCATTTATTTGGCCTGGTCAGTCTGGGTCATATGTGGGTGATGATGGCGGAATCGGCCCTGCGCTTGCAATCACAAGGCATTGACGTGCAGCGCCAGCACACACGCCTGACTATGGCCAGTTATTTCATGGAACGTGCAATGCCTAAAACGGCTTTGCATCTCAAACATATTACCAGCGGTGCCGATATTATGATGTCGCTTACTGCTGATTCATTCTAGATTGTATTGATCAGAGATTGGTCCTCTACGCAGGGGCAGTGAATGACCCAAGCTTATATTTACGATTGTGTGCGAACACCGCGCGGGCGCGGCAAAACAGATGGCTCGCTGCATGAAGTCTCCACGCTTGGATTGGCGACGACAGTGCTGGGCGCGCTCAAAGAGCGCAATCATCTTGATCCAAAGCTCGTAGATGATGTGGTCTTGGGCTGTGTGGATCCTGTGGGTGAGGCGGGTGGCGATATTGCTCGCATGGCAGCCATGGCCTCCGGTTACGGGCATGAAGTACCCGGTGTACAGATCAATCGCTTTTGCGCTTCCGGTCTTGATGCTGTGAATTTTGCTGCTGCACAGATCATGGCTGGCGCACATGAGTTGACGATTGGTGGCGGTGTTGAATCGATGAGCCGCGTGGGGCTTGGCGCGTCTGGCGGGGCTTGGCCGGTTGATCCGGCAATTGCTATTCCTGCTTATTTTATGCCGCAGGGCGTTTCGGCTGATTTGATTGCTACAAAATATGGCTTCTCGCGCGATGATGTGGATGCTTATGCAGTGGAAAGTCAAAAGCGGGCGAAGCGCGCATGGGATGAAAACCGATTTGAGCGCTCAATCATTCCTGTACGCGATGTGAATGGTCTGACAATTCTGACGCATGATGAACACATGCGGCCGGGCACGGATATGCAATCGCTTGCCGCACTCAAGCCTTCTTTCGTGATGATGGCTGAACAGGGTGGCTTTGCTGCTGTTGCCATTCAGGCCCATCCTGAGGTTGAGGCGATCAATCACGTGCATCATGCGGGTAATTCCTCCGGCATTGTCGATGGTGCGGCCGCAGTGCTGATTGGTTCGCAGCAGGCTGGTAAAGCAGCCGGACTAAAGCCACGCGCTAAAATTAGGGCCTTTGCTAATATTGGCTCGGAGCCTGCTTTAATGTTGACAGGGCCAGTCGATGTCACGCGTAAAGTTTTGGCGCGTGCTGGCATGACGATTAAGGACATTGATCTGTTTGAGGTCAATGAGGCCTTTGCTTCTGTTGTGCTGCGCTATTTGCAGGCCTTTGAGATCTCGCCCGATAAAGTCAATGTCAATGGCGGCGCGATTGCCCTGGGGCATCCGCTTGGTGCAACGGGCGCGATGATATTGAGCACGGCCATTGATGAATTGGAGCGCAGTGGCAAATCAACTGCGCTCGTCACCCTGTGCATTGGTGCAGGCATGGGCACAGCCACAATTATCGAAAGGGTCTGACATGAATCTCGTCAATTTTACCTTTTCGACAGATGGCGATGGCATTGGCCTTTTGGTCTGGAACATGCCTGAGCGCTCAATGAATGTGATTACGCAGGATGTGATGCGTGAGCTTGATCATGTCATCACTCACATTGTGGCTGATCCTGCCATCAAAGGCTGTGTGATTGCCTCTGGTAAAGAGAGTTTTTCCGGCGGCGCTGATCTGACCATGTTGGAGGGATTGGGCGCTTTATTAGCAAAGCAAATCAAACAAGACGGCATGGAAAAAGCCATGCAGGCTTTTTTTGACGGCACTCGCTCGCTGTCGCTGCTCTATCGACGCCTGGAAACCTGCGGCAAGCCCTTTGCCATTGCAATCAATGGCACATGTCTGGGGGGAGCTTTTGAGCTGGCTTTGGCCTGTCATTATCGCGTGATAGCCGATGGCGAGAAAGTGCGCGTTGGCCTGCCGGAAGTGAAAGTTGGTCTGTTTCCTGGGGCTGGCGGCACGCAGCGTGTGGCGCGGCTCATGCCAACGGGCGATGCTCTGCAAATGCTGTTCAAAGGCGATCAATTGCGCCCGCAACAGGCCAAGACCATGGGTCTGGTGCATGAGATTGCGCCTGCCGATCAGATCATTGGCAAAGCAAAAGACTGGATCAAACAGGGCGGCAAAGGACAAGCGCCCTGGGATGATGCGAAGTTTCGCTTGCCTTCAGGTAAAGTGCACTCACCCGGCGGCATGATGATCTGGCCAGCAGCCAATGCCATTTATAGACGCGAGACACAGGATAATTATCCTGCAGTCAAAGCCATTTTGCATAGTGTCTATGAAGGGCTGCAATTGCCGATGGATCTGGCCTTGCGGGTAGAGAGCCGCTGGTTTGCTAAAATTCTGCGCTCCACTGAAGCCCGCGCGATGATCCGCACTCTATTCGTCTCCATGGGAGAGCTGAATAAAGGCGCAAGGCGGCCTAAAGAAATTGCGC
This sequence comes from Hyphomicrobiales bacterium, assembly GCA_900299065.1. Lineage (GTDB taxonomy): Bacteria > Pseudomonadota > Alphaproteobacteria > Rhizobiales > Beijerinckiaceae > Terripilifer. Next base: position 1,268 of record OMIJ01000256.1, on the reverse strand, counting down.
CCTCAAAACTCACCACTATTGGCATTGTGGGCGCGGGCTTTATGGGTGCCAGTATTGCTTATGTGACAGCCCTGTCCGGCCTCAAGGTCGTACTGATCGATAAAGACATTGAGAGTGCAGAAAAAGGCAAAGCGCTATCCCATAAACTCATGAGTGATCAGATCATGAAGGGGCGTGCGCGCAGCGCTGATCGCGATGCTTTATTGGAGCGCATCAAGGCCTCATCTGATTACGCTGATCTTGCTGATGTGGACCTAGTAATTGAGGCCGTCTTTGAAGACAGAAGCATCAAGGCTGATGTGATCGCCAAGATTCTGGCGGCAGCCAAGCCTGATGTGATCATCGCCTCTAACACATCCACTTTGCCCATTACCTCGCTGGCGCACAATAGCTCCAAGCCGGAGCAATTTGTTGGCATTCACTTCTTCTCACCCGTTGAGCGTATGATGCTGGTGGAAGTGATCAAGGGCGAGAAGACGGGAACAGCAGCGATTGCCTGCGCCATGGATTATGTGCGCGCGCTGCGCAAGACGCCGATATTGGTCAATGATTCACGCGGATTTTTCGCCAATCGCTGCGTGCTGAACTATCTGCTTGAAGCGCATTTAATGTTTAGCGAGGGTGTGCCTGCGGCCATGATTGAAAATCTCGCCCGACAGGCAGGCATGCCTGTGGGTCCCTTGGCGCTCAATGATGAAGTGGCACTCGATCTGGGCTGGAAGATTCTGCAAGCGACCAAAAAAGATCTTGGTGCTCATGCGATCAATCCAGCGCAAGAACGTTTGATTGATGCTTTGGTCAATCAGCATCAGCGTTGGGGCCGCAAAAATGGTAAGGGCTTTTATGATTATCCCGAAAAAGGGCCAAAGCGCCTTTGGCAGGGCCTGAGCCAATTGCAAGACAAAAAGCTTGATACGGATTTGATTGATCGAACCGAAATCAAGCAACGCTTCCTTGTCACACAGGCTGTCGAAGCTGCCCGCACGATTGAAGATGGCGTGATCACTGATCCGCGTGAAGCGGATGTTGGCTCAATTCTAGGATTTGGCTTTGCGCCTTTCACAGGAGGCGCACTGAGTTACATTGAGGGGATGGGGCTTACGCGCTTCGTGGCGCTTTGCGATCAGCTGGCAGAAAAACACGGCGCCCGCTTTACCCCGCCGCCTTTGCTGCGCGAAATGGCCAGCAGGAATGAGACATTCTACGGCAGATTTGGCACAGGCGCCAAATCCTCATCCTGATAATCAACGCCAACGAGATAGAGTCCG
>OMIJ01000255.1 GCA_900299065.1 Hyphomicrobiales bacterium | reverse complement strand
GGGCATTACCGACGAATTGGAACATCAGGCAGAAATTGCCTCGGACTTGATGGATGTTCCCGTGCCTGAAATTCTTGTCATGCTCAAAGAATTGGCAGCCAAGGAAGCCAAGCGCAGCGTCTCCGGTCGTTTGTCATTGCGCTCTTCGGCGCCCAATCAGGTCTTTGTGGCGCAAAGATCAGGGCATGAGCGCGCTGTTGTCGTGGAACGCAAAGTCTCGCGCTTCCGTCAGCCAGTGCTCAATCTTCCGATGCGATAAATCGCTGCCGCGTGCAGCGATGCCTTAATGTAATTTGGGCCGCTTGGCATATTGACCACGCTGACCTGAGATCAATTTGAGATCCATCTTCTTGCCATCTCGGACAATGAGCAGATGCACTTGCGTTCCGGCTGGTCCCAAAGCCCAAAGCCGTCGATAAAATCGTGACAAATCTCTTACTTGCGTTCCATTAATGCCAATGATGATATCGCCGCGCAAAAGTCCGCCAGAGCGCGCGGGCCCTTGACGAGCCCGGCCTACGACAACCAGATTTGCATCAATCTCTGTTGTGTGCACGCCGAGCCAGGGACGTGGCGGGCGATTGGGACGACCGATTTTGCGCAAATCCTCCAGAACGGGTTTGAGCAGATTAATGGGAACGAACATGTTTATGGGCTGTTCGTCATCATTTTCCCGACTTTGCTCTAATTGCAAAGAGCCTATTCCCAGCAATTCTCCCTTTGAGCCAAGCAAGGCTGTGCCGCCCCAATTGGGATGGGCGGGCGTCGCAAACAGCGCATCATCGAGTAAATATTCCCAATAAGCTGCAAACTCTTGTCGAGCTGAAATTTCTGCAGCCAGTGATCCTTTACGGCCACCAGCACCTGCTACAATGACTTTATCACCTATGCGCACATTATCACTGTCACCTAAAGTGATATAGGGAACATCGACCTGTCCCAGAGCTTGCAAAAGCGCAAGACCAGTGTCCGGATCATAGCCAATTTGAGTGGCTGGCAGGACTTTATTGTCAGAGAAAGTAAGCCAGATCGTTTCTGCATCATTGATCAGATAACCAATGGTGAGCATTTGTCCCTGCCCAATATGGACAGCATGACCCTGCCGCATTGTGCCCATTGTCTCGGCTGAAAAAGCGTCGGATGGAATTTCTGCGCGCAAGGAAGCCACCGATTTTAAAACTTCACTCAGGTTGAAGTCATAATAATCGTCTTCAGGCTGCAATTCGGCAGGAATCTGCCAGTCAGAAACAGAAGTCATGGACACCCCCAATACCTAATATTGAGGCTAAATATTAGATCTGCAAGTCTATTGAGGAATTTGGAGGAGCCCAAGCGGGGCTTTTTCTCAGCTCTGGCTTAAGCTTAAGCGGCTGGCCTTTTTATTCAGGACATGATCGAGCAAATGGCTGCAGGCATAGATTGCAGAAATATGCGGTGTGGCTATGCCGGTAATCTGCCCCAATTCCAGCACAGCTCCCATCAGAGCTGCCAGTTCAAGGGCGCGGCCCGCCTCGACATCCTGTAACATGGAGGTCTTATGCTCTCCCACTGCGGCAGCTGCGGCAATGCGCTTGTCGATGGAAATACGAAAGCGCACACCAAGGCTCTCGCCAATACTTTGGGCCTCGCGCATCATATGGTCAGCCAAAGCGCGGGTCGTTTCAAAAGCACAAATTTCTGCCAGTGTCGCATGCGTCAATGCGCTGATTGGATTGAAAGCCAGATTGCCCCAAAGCTTTGTCCAGATTTCGCCTCTAATGTCCGAGCTGACCGGGGCTTTGAAGCCTGCTTCGCGCAATATATGTGAGAGGGCATTCACTCTGTCGCTGGGCTGATTATCAATCTCCGAGAGTGAGAAACGATTGCCTTCAATATGACGAATAATACCCGGCGCGACAATCTCACCTGCGGGATAGACCACAGAGCCAATCAATCGGTCAGAATCAATGCCCTTGCTGATCACTCCACCTGGATCAATACTCTTGAGAGCAAGACCGTCATGCGGTCCGCCATGTTTGATAAAATACCACCAGGGAATACCATTCTGTGCGCTCATGACCATTGTATCAGCATGCAGAAGTGCGGGCAGCTCATCGAGGATAGCCACGATCTGATGCGCTTTCATGCCCAGAACAACCACATCTTGTGGCCCGATATCACGCATGCTCTGACTGGCTTTCAGGGAAACTTGGCTCTTGCTGCCATCTTCACCAATCAGGGTCAGTCCATTTTTTGTGATGGCCTCAAGATGGGCCCCTCGGGCAATGACACTGACCTCCTGGCCAGATTGTGCCAGCCGCACGGCCAATAAGCCGCCAATGGCTCCCGCTCCAATCACACAAATTCGCATCGCATTGCCCCTGCATGTGTAAAAGCATTTGCGCTGTTTGAGAAAAGAAGGCAAGGGGCACGTCAAAGCTCTGATCGCCCTAATGGGGAGAACCGGCAGAGCCAGTACCGCAAGAGTTAATCTGGAGTGTAAACCATGCTGGGTGGGTTTCTGGCCCTTATGTCGGCGCTGACCTTTGCCATGAACAATGCCTCCGCCCGGCGGGGCGTTCTGACAGGCTCAGTGCTGCAAGCTCTGGCGATTTCTGTACCCTTTGGCGTGCCCTTTCTCTTTCTCGCCACGCTTCTGTTTGGGGGCTATGCAGCCTTAACGGATTTTTCCTTCACGTCCCTATTGTGGTTTTCCGCCGCCGGCATCGTCCATTTTGTGATGGGACGCTATTGCAATTATCGCGGCACCAAAGCCATTGGAGCCAATCTCGTTGGTCCCTTGCAGGACCTTAATATCATCTATTCCATGGGAATGGCGGTTTTCATTCTGGATGAAAAAATCACCGTGTTAAAAGTCATCGGCTTTTGTCTCGTAATGTTTGGTCCGCTCATGACACTCAGAGAAGGCAGCAAGGCACAAAAGGCTGCCCAAGAGCCCGGGAGCGAAGACAAGAAGAAATCGCCAAGTCGTTTCACACCTGTCTATGCGGAAGGTTATTTCTTCGCGCTGCTGTCAGGTCTTTGTTATGGCACAAGCCCGATTCTGATCCGTCAGGGCATGCATAATTCTGATATGGGCGCGAGCATTGCAGGCAGTTTCGTCTCTTATTCGGCTGCGACAATTGTGGTTCTGTTATTGCTGATAGTTCCAGGCAATTGGCGTAATGTGCGCACGATGCAACCTGTTGCCGCCAAATGGTTTGCCATTGCAGGTCTGTTTGTCGCTATATCCCAAATGCTGCGTTATATGGCTCTGGCTGTAGCCCCCGTCACAGTCGTCGCCCCTATTGGCCGATTAAGTTCAGTGTTCAGAATTTATTTCAGCTGGATTTTGAATCGTGAACACGAGGTCTTTTCCCCGCGGGTGATTGTGGGAACCTTCGTCTCTCTGCTGGGTGCGCTCATTCTATCGCTTGATACGGGCTATGTCCTCTCACTGCAGGATTGGCCGCCAGTATTGACCACGGCCCTGCATTGGACATGGCCTTAACAAGCCTTGCGCCTGCTTGCCGCAAGGGCAAGCTTGCGCTAGTCAAGGCAGGGCAGGCTTCAATCATTGAAAGCGCATCAGGCTGTGCATCACGACCTTGTTCTGCAAACACAGGGGCTCACCAAGGATTTTGGCGGATTTTGTGCCGTCCGTCAGATCGACCTGAGCATGACACGCGGCAGCATTCACGCGCTGATCGGCCCCAATGGCGCTGGCAAAACAACCCTGTTCAATCTGATCACAGGCTTTCTGCGCCCGACGTCTGGTCGCATTCTATTTGAGGGGCGAGATATGACCGGCGCCTCGCCTGCCCAACGGGCGCGTTTGGGTATGGTGCGCTCGTTTCAAATTTCCTCACTCTTTGCGCAATTGACCACAGCACAAAATATCCGCATCGCTTTGCAATCGCGACGCGGAGGCTCTTTTGATTTCTGGACTTCGCGATCTGTGCTGACGGATCTGGATGGGCAGATCGAAATTCTGTTGAACGATTTTGGTCTCACGGCATTTGCCGATCAACCCGCCGGCAATTTGTCTTATGGACGCAAACGCGCTCTGGAATTGGCCACAACTATGGCTTTGTCTCCGCGTCTTCTCTTGCTTGACGAGCCGACCTCAGGCATGGGCCCCGAAGATTGTGCCGCTTTGACTTTAGTGATCAAAAAGGCAGCGCGGACCTCGACCATTCTCATGGTTGAACACAATTTGAAAGCAGTCGCCGAGCTGTCCACACAAGTCAGTGTGCTGGTAAGTGGGCAGATCATTGCGCAAGGCAGTTATGCGGAAATGGCGGAAAACCTTCTAGTGCAGCAAGCCTATTTAGGTGCTGGCGTTGGGGTTCAATCACCCATTGAGCAGCGCTATGTCTAATGCTTTGCCTAAGCCCGCTTGTCTGGAAATCAAAGGGCTCCATGCTTTTTATGGCGAGTCGCATATATTGCAGGGCATTGATCTCACCCTTAAGCAAGGACAAGTAATTGCCATTTTAGGCCGCAATGGTGCCGGTAAATCAACATTGATCAAATCCATTATGGGGCTTGTAAAAAAAACAAGTGGATCCATTCGTTTTGGCGAATGGAACTTGATCGCTCGCCCCCCCGAGCAGATCGCCCGTCTTGGTCTTGCAT
>OMIJ01000254.1 GCA_900299065.1 Hyphomicrobiales bacterium | reverse complement strand
GTCAAAGGCCGTTCTTAAAGCTGCACGCGAACAGCGGGGATGCCTTTGGTAGGCAACAACCGATCGTCCAATTGCAGATAGAGCCATCCCATACCCTCCCTATGGAGCCACAATAGTGGCTCAACTTTAGGGGGCTAAGACAGGCAGCGAGTATTTCGCCATCCTTTGGATTACTAATGGCGAGATTTTCGAGCACAGCAATGGCTTGCGCATATTGTGTCTGGGCGCGCAGACCACGGGCATAATTCATGCCTGTGGTCTTGTCCTTGGGGGCTTTCTCATAGCGCTGACCCCAGGCCTCAGTATAGGCTCTGATGCCAGCCTCATCTTTTGGCATTTGGCTCGACGCGCCGATTGTGCCTGTCATGTCCGAGAATTTGGCGCAACCATTTAGGTCAAGGGATAGTATGCTCAGAGTTAGAATGATTGAACTGCGATAGAGGATTTGGCGAAGATTGCTTTTGATGATCGTGATCGTATCAGCTGGGCTAAGGACAGGGATTGGCTTTGTCATGGCCTGCAATCTCATCAAATATGAAAACAATATTGTTCGATCAATAAAGCGTTAACCCTAAAGGAGTGTTAATTCTTCTTGATTAAGCTCATTCCCCACTCATCGAGACAAGAGGCATTCCCATGAAATTGGTGCTCAATGGCAAGAGCTCTGTTCCCATCTGGTTTGTGACTTCACACAATTGGAGCACTTTGCAGCGGGATATGACGCCCGAAGCGCGCCAATTTGCCAAGGCCAATGGCTTTGAGCCTGTCGCGGGGCGCGTGCTCATTCTGCCTGATCAGGTCAAGGGGATTGGCGGTGTGCTGCTTGGCCAGGGTGAGCCTGAGAAAAAGTCAGGTGATGCTTTTCTCGTTGGCAAGCTTGTCGGTGCTTTACCCAAGGGGCTTTATCACTTTGCCAATTCGCCAATAGGTGGCGAACGTGCCCTTGAGCTGGCAACACTCTCCTGGCTTTTGTCCAGCTATAAATATGCGCGCTATAAATCTTCAAAGAGCGAATTTCCCCTGCTTGTCGCGCCCAAAGGCATACATGCCTCTGGCATGGAGAGCATTGCCAGAAGCGTTGCGCTGGTGCGTGATCTCGTCAATACGCCGGCCAATGATCTTGGGCCAGAAGATCTGGAGCGCTCGGCTTTGGCTTTGTGCAAATCCTTCAAGATCAAGCCACAGGTGATCAGGGGCGCGCAATTATTGAAGCAGAATTTTCCGCTTATTCATGCTGTGGGGCGCGCTGCCAAACAAGAACCACGACTGATTGATTTTTCCTCAGGGCCAGCACGCGCGCCAAAAGTCACACTTGTGGGCAAGGGCGTTTGTTTTGATACGGGTGGTCTTGATATCAAGCCCTCCAGCGCCATGCTGATGATGAAGAAGGATATGGCAGGGGCGGCGACAGCTTTGGGACTGGCGCGGATGATTATGGATGCCAAATTGCCCATTCGTTTACGTGTGATTTTGCCGATTGTAGAAAATTCAGTCTCCTCTGACTCCTTCCGTCCGGGTGATATTTATAACTCTCGCAAGGGCCTGAGTGTCGAGATTGGCAATACTGATGCCGAGGGTCGTTTGATCCTTGCGGATGCTCTTGCTCTGGCAGATGAAGACTCACCCGATCTGCTGATTGATTTTGCCACTTTAACGGGCGCCGCGCGTGTGGCTCTAGGGCCGGATTTACCCGCCTTTTATTCAACACAAGATAACTTTGCACTTGAGATGATGCAGCATGGTCTTGATGTACAAGATCCTGTCTGGCGCCTGCCTTTGTGGGATGGCTATGATCACATGATTGATGGCAAGATTTCAGATCTCAACAATGTCGGGCAAGGGCCTTTTGCCGGCTCGATCGTCGCGGCGCTTTTTCTGCGACGCTTTGTCAGTCGCGCCAAATGCTGGGGGCATTTTGATCTCTATGCCTGGAACCCCTCCACAAAACCGGGAAGGCCAGAGGGTGGCGAAGCGCAAGTGGCAAGGGCCTTGTTTGATTTGTTGAGTGCGCGATATGGGCGCAAATCGAAATAGGATAACCTTACCTATTCCGCTTTGTCCTCAGCTACGCGCACAACCGTCACGCTGCAGGGCGCTTCTGCCACTATTTGTGACGAGACGCTGCCCATAAAGCGGCGCAAAGCGCCTGTGCCCTGTGCGCCCAGCAAAATATGATCAACATGGTTGGAGCGTGTATATTCGAGCAAAGCGGCGGCCGGGTCTACATGTTCAAGCACATGAAAAGTCATTTTCTCGCGTGCCAGGCCCAAAGGACGCGCCCATTCTTTCAGCTCTACCAATCTTTGGATGTGCAAATTGCGGCCCTCATCGTCAAGCGCATAGCTCATCGTCAGGCGGTTTTGTTTAAGCACATTCACACACGCAAGCCGCGCGCCTGGAAGTCTGGCCAGCACATTGGCCGCATGCATGCGCAAGGCCTGGGCCAGAGCATTGCTCTCTTCCGTTAAATCAATGGCCACAACGACAATCGGTGCATTCAACCAGGCTGAATTATCTGGTTGATGGGGCGCACCCATTGTGGCTGCAAAACCCATGCGGCGTTTGAGCACGCTGAAAAAGCCGTCAGCTTTTAACCTTTCGCCGCGATCCGTGATTTGCACTTGCCCGGGATTTTGAAGATCAAAGGCTAATTGCGCAGCTGTAGGGTACCGGCGCTCGGGATCAGGTTCGAGGCAGCGCAGGATCACTTCCTGAAACCACATAGGTATATCTCGGATGTGCTGGCGCGGCGGAATAGGATCTCGCCAAAGCCGACGGCGCAAGCCATTGGCGCTTTGTGGAAAGCCGAAGGGTCTTTGTCCTGTTACCAGATGGTAGAGGATGACGCCTAGCGAGAAGAGATCTGAGCGGCTATCGGATCTGTTTTGCAAAACTTGTTCTGGCGAAATATAGGGGCCAGTGCCCATGGGAATATGAAATTCCTCCTCCAGCAGATCGGGCAATTGCAGATGCCGCGACAGGCCGAAATCGATGAAGGTAATTTCACCGTTCTTTCGCTGCATGATATTGGACGGTTTCAGATCAAAATGAATCACATTCTGGCGATGCAGATCGCGCAGTGCATTGGCGATTCTGATGGCCAGAGCAATCACCTGATCTGCCGGTAAGGGAGATTGTTCCAGCAGGGGGAAGAGAGATTGCCCGTCTATATACTCCATCACAATGTAAGGCTGGCTGGCATAATCTCCTACACCAAATACACGCGGCACATGCGGGCCTGCCAGGCGCGGCAGGATCATCATTTCCATTTCAAAGCCAACTATCACTTCGGCATCTTCGCCATCCATAATGGTTGGGACTTTCATCACAATGGGTGTGTCTATGTCAGGACGTGTCACACTCCATAGCGAAGCCATGCCGCCGACATGCAATTTCTCTCCGATGAGAAATCCATCAATCAACGTGCCTGTTTCAAGCGCCTGTTTCATGCTGTGTTCGAGTCCGATGTGCTCTAGCGTCCGATAAAGAGGCGAGCGGCTAATATTTTCGGCAGGCCGGCGGCATGGATCTTTGCCGCGCTTGCTTCAATATCATAGGGCACGCGGAAATAAGTCAGCTCATTGCGCTGTGTGTCGAGAAGAGAATAAGCGGCAGCGGGATTATGATCTCGCGGTTGGCCGACCGAGCCTTGCACAGCCAGCCATTTTCGATTGCCCATCAGGGGAACAGGTATGGAGGTCTGGGGAATGAACAGAACGGGTGGCTTTTGCGGTGTCATGTGAAAAAGCTGTTGCTTATGCACATGGCCGCAAAAGGTCAGGCGCGCAGCATGCGAGCGCAAGGAGCGCTCGGCGCTGGAGGCATCGGTGATATAGGCCCAGCTGCGCGGAGAGGAGGCTTCGGAATGCACATAGAGACGATCATCCTCTTCAATGCTCATAGGCATTGAGAGCAAGAGCTCTCTTTGTGCTTTGTCCAGTTCCTGATGAGTCCATTCAATCGAGGCACTGGCGTAATCATTCATGCCTTCGATCAGACCTGCGGCTGCCGCAGCATCATGATTGCCAAGAATGCTGCCTGCGCCCTTGCCAATCAGTTCAGCCAATTTATCGACGACAAACTTCGGATCAGCTCCATAGCCGACAAGATCGCCCAAAAAGACGAGCTTATCATAGCCCTGCCGCTCGGCATGGGACAGGCAGGCCTCAAGGGCTTCGCGATTACCGTGTATGTCGGACAGGAAAGCAATCCGCATGTCAGTCTCCTCCCTGAGACTAACTGTCTGATAATGCTTTGACCAGTCTCTGTCACCCATGCTGAGGGCAAAACGGCCTTTGGTCTTGTCCTAACCATGCTATAGGCAGCTCACCATCATCACAGGTTTCGTATGAGCGCCAATCCGCACATTGATCCACCCAAAGGGGCGCTGAGCCAGATACAAGCCTCTGTGCTGCCGCTCACTTTTGTTGTGTTCTGGTCTACCGGCTTTATCGCCGGCAAATATGGACTGCCCTATGCCGGGCCTATGACTTTTCTAGTCATTCGTTTTGCGATTGTGGCGGCGATTCTGGCCATTGCTGCCTTCATTATGGGCGCGCCCTGGCCACGTCGGGACCATGTGTTGTCCATCGCCATTGGCGGGATTTTCGTTCATGCGGGCTATTTGGGGGCGACTTTTGCCGCTCTGTCCGTGGGTGTGGAGGCGGGCGTTGCGTCATTGATGGCTGGCCTGCAACCTTTGTTGACGGCGGCTTTAG
>OMIJ01000253.1 GCA_900299065.1 Hyphomicrobiales bacterium | reverse complement strand
TTATGTGCTGACACCGGGCTATAATACATCGCTGATCAAGCCCGCGGATGCGCCCAAGACTTTGCAGGATCTGCTCAATCCCAAACTGAAAGGCAAGATTGTGTGGAGCTCAAGCGCGGGCTTGATCAGCGATGTATTATAGCCCGGTGTCAGCACATAAAGATTGGTCGCTGCCCAATAGCCTTCCGCGTCCAAATATTGCTTGGGCAGGCGTTTGGCGCTGTCAGGTAGCCATTGCAGAACGAGGCCCTGCTTCTTCAGTGCGGCCGAAGTCAAAGTGCCATCGAAAATATCAGCCATCATCTTGCCAGCCTTGGCCTCATTGCTCACACGCAAGGCAACTTCACTGGCATCAGCACGCGCATAGCTCACCTTAACACCATATTTGGCTTCAAAAGCGCTGGCGACAGGCGCCACCAATTGATTGATGATCTGTGTCGTATACCAAACGACCTGCCCTTCTTTGCGGGCCGCATCAATGAGAGCCTGATCGGCCGCTTGCACGCTGGATGTCAGGCTCAGGCCAAACATGAGGGCTGCAAGGCTCAATCTGTGGTGCTGTGTGGGGCTGGGAAGGCGCATGCAATCTCCTATGTTCAATATTTGCCAAAGTATAATCTATGTCCGAGCCAAGGCCCAATCTATTGGCAGGTTTTGCGTGATCCTGACAAAATTTTGCGCCCAGAGCAATGTGCCCGAAAGCAAGGCATTGACTAGGGAGTCTTCCGCTTGCCCGCGCTTGCCTCGTCAGGGTCTGTCCCGCTAATCTAAAGCTGGAGGCCCTATGAAAATCACCGGTTTGCGCACACAGCGTCTGTCCTTTCCCTTTGTCTGTCCTTTGGGAACACCCTATTCAACCTCTGCACGTATGGGCGCGCTGGCCGTCTTTGTGGATAGTGATCAGGGCCTGACAGGCGAGGGTCTGCTGATTGCAGCTCATGACAAGCGCTTTGAAGTGCATCAGGCCATGGTCGATAGTCTGGCTCCGCTTGTGGTGGGTAAAGATCCAACCTTTAGCGAAGGACTCTGCGAGAAGGCGCGATCAGATGCGCATCATCTTGGCACTTCTGGCGTTGTTAGCATGGCGATTGGCGCACTTGATAGTGCGCTTTTGGATTTACGCGCCAAGCTCGCAGGCCTGCCCGTGCATCGCTTTTTGGGCGCGGTACGTGATCGCGTACCAGCCTATTATAGCAGCGGCCTCTGGAATCATGTGCCCATCGACAAGCTCGTTGCCACGGCACACAATATTGTCAGCCATGGCTATCGTGCGATGAAATTGCGTGTCAGTCCGGGTGCTCTGCCTCAACAGGTCGCGCGTGTGAAAGCCGTGCGTGAGGCGCTTGGCCCTGATGTAAAGCTGATGGTGGATGCAGGCCGCCGCTTTGATGTGGCAAGCGCAATCAGATTGGGCCGCGCATTAGAGCCTTTCGATCTTGAATGGTTTGAAGAGCCCTTGTCAGGCGAATGTCACGATGGCGAAGCGGAAATTGCCAGAGCGCTTGATATGAATCTCGCCAGTGGTGAAAGCATATTTTCAGTTGAGGATTTTGCGCGTGTGATTGCCAATCGCAGCTTTGATGTGCTCATGCCTGATCTGTGCCGCATTGGCGGGCCTAGCCAGTTCATTCGTGTGGCTCATTTGGCGGAGATGGCGCAATTGCCTGTCTCAGGTCATGTGCTGCCTGAGCATACTCTGGCTTTAATGGCGAGCTTGCGCAATGGCACTTATCTTGAGGTCATGCCCTGGTCTCTGCCTTTGTTCGCTGATCAGATCACAATAGAAAATGGATTTGCGCTTGCGCCCGAGCGTCCCGGCTGGGGCTATCGTCTGGATCTTGAGGCGCTCAAAGCCTATCAAGTGGGCTGATTATTCCGCGCTTGCAGGCATAGTGAGCGGGGCGCGCGAGACATTCACTGTGCCCTGCGCAGTAAGACGTACCACATTCACGCTGCGTGCATAATCGGGTGAGCCTGAATAGAAGGCTGGCACATTGCCACCCTTGACTTGCACCGGTCTGTTCCAATGACCAAGAGCAAGATAATCAGCCCCGCTTGCGGCAATTTCATCCTCTCCTATTAGCCATGAGGCGCGCACATTCGTGCTGCGATCCGGCATTGGTTCATAATGCCCATGTGCCATGCCAATATGCCAGCGCGCCTTGCGCGGCGGTATGTGAGCGAGCGGATCCATATCGCCATAATGGCGATGCGCACGGCCCCAGACTTCGAGATCAAGATGCGGAAAAGCGACGCTCATTTCATGGGTGAGGCCAAGCACGCTGACATTGGCAATGTCATGCAAACGGCCTTTGTGAAAAACTGAATCCTCCATCACCGGATCATGATTGCCCGGGAGAATCACTACGGGCCTTCCGGCTTTGGCGAGCAAATCAGCGCTGTGTTGCAGCACAGATGACGAGAGGCGATTGCATTCAAAAGTATCACCGCACAAAAGCACCAGATCGGCCGATAGCGCCTCAGCCGTCTCCAGCACTAGGCGCAAACTGCCATTGCCATCGCCTTGAAAGAGACTGGCCGTATAATCCTCATCCACATGCACATCTGAAGTATGGACAAGAACGAGATCACGGGTCTGGATCGGCATAGGCTTGGGCCGCACTCTATTGGTTGATAGCGATTTTGAAATCGTGAAGTTCACTTTGCCTCACAGGGCCGACCTGTGCAAGATAGCGTAAGATTCTGCAATGCGAGACGCATCATGATGAAACTGGCACTCATTGGTTATGGCGAAGTGGGGCATATTTTCGCCCGCGATCTTCTGGCCACCGGCAAGGTTGAAATCTCAGTCTATGACATTCTCTTTGATGATGCCGAGCAGGGCGCCTCCATAAGGCAGGATGCGAACGCCAATGGATTGAGGGTCGCGGCCAATGCCGCAGAGGCTGCGCGCGAGGCGCGCCTAGTTATTTCTGCAGTGACGGCAGATGCCGTGGCCGGCGTGGCAGAGCAGGCCGCGCATTATTTAAAGCCGGGACAGATTTTCTTCGACATTAACTCGGCCTCGCCTGTCACCAAGAAGAATGCGTTTTTGAAAGTTGACGCCATTGGCGCGCATTATGTCGAAGGCGCGGTGATGCAGCCCGTGCCGGGGCCTGATCTCAAAGTGCCGATCCTGTGTGGTGGTCCCTATGCGCAGGAGGCGGCCGATCTACTCAATCCTTTGGGCATGAATATGACGCCAGTCTCCACCGAGCCCGGCCGTGCCTCTGCGATGAAATTATGCCGCAGCATTATGATCAAAGGCATTGAGGCGCTGATTGTTGATTGTGCGGCTTCGGCCAAGGCCTGGGGTGTCGAGAAAGAAGTCTTCGGATCATTGCAGGAAACCTGGCCATCGATCGATTTTGCGCAATTATCGCTCTATATGGGCCAGCGCGTGCGCCAGCATGGCATCAGGCGGGCAGCTGAAATGCGGGAAGCTGCGATGATGGTGGCTGACCTAGGGCGCAATGATAGTCTGTGCCAAGCCGTTGCGGATGCGCAAGAGCGTGGTGCCGAGCGCAAGGCCAAAGGCAAAGGTTAAATCTTTTACTCTCGGTGAGCCCAGTTTTCGGACTTTAATAAAATTGTTATGTTTATGTCGCATTGCTCTACCATCTTCAGTTTCAGGAGAGGGGCAGATGCGCGTGAAAATCAGATCTTTATTATGGGTGATTGAATCCGGGGCACTTTTTGCCGGCCTGCTCTTCTTTGTCGCGGCCACACAATTGCTCGGCCTCTTCGTTCAGCAAGAGACGAAGGCCTGAGAGGAAACCTCCAAGATAAATTAAAGACGGGACCATTTCCT
>OMIJ01000252.1 GCA_900299065.1 Hyphomicrobiales bacterium | reverse complement strand
GTCTATTGCCATTGCCACAGCTGATCATGGCGGCGAGACGCAATCTTCTGTCGATCTGGCCCAGGAGTGATTATCAATCGGGCGTCGCTCTGACACGTGTTTTGGGGCGACAGATCTGTCTGGTCAATTCGCCAGATTCCGTGCGCTATGTGATGCATAACCGACATGAAAATTTTGAGCGCAAAAGCCCGCAAATGCGGCGCGCGTTGGAATTTTTGCTCGGGGATGGATTGTTTATTTCCGATGGCGAAACATGGAAAAAGCGCCGCCCGCTGGTCGCCGATATTGTCCATAAAACCCGCGTGCCTGAATTTGGCCGGCCAATGCAAGATGTCTCGGCGGAATTCGTGACACGCTGGGAGCATTTTAGTCCGGATCAACCCGTCAATGTTCTCACCCAAATGGCAGAACTAACAGCTGAGATCATTGCACGCGCAGTGTTTGGCAATAATCTGGGGAGTCAGGCGGCCTATGAAGTGATTGACGGTTTCACGCGTTATCAAAACCTGATCGACTCATTCAATCTTGGTTATTTTATGGGAGCGGATGATGGCTTGCCAATTTTGCGCGGACCGCGTCTGCGCGCCAGCGTTAGGAAGGTCAATACAGTCATTGATAAAGTGATTGAAGACCATCTGGCTGGACGTGGTGACCAATCTTCGATGATCGAACTTTTAATACGTCGCCAGGCCCGCAATCCTGAATTGGGATTGGATCAGACGGCGCTTCGCCATGAGGCCGCAACCATTTTCATGGCTGGCCATGAAACAACCGCGGCCACTTTGACTTGGGTCTGGTATTTATTATCTCACGCCCCCTGGATTGAAGAAGAATTGATTCAGGAAATTGAAACCGTGACAGGCGGGGCCATGCCAAGCATTAACGACGTGCCCAGACTGGAGTGGTGCCGCGCCGTCATCGAGGAAACCTTGCGGCTTTATCCGCCTGTGCCCATTCTGGCGCGTCAAGCAAAAGAGGCAGATGAGATTGAAGGGCGCCAGATCAAACCTGCTTCGCTAGCGCTAGTTGTGCCATGGCTGTTGCATCGCGCAGAAGATTTGTGGGACGCGCCACATCATTTCAAGCCGGAACGTTTTTTGGGTGACAAGCGCCCGATTCCTTACAGCTATATTCCTTTTGCGATCGGGCCTCGCATTTGTGCGGGGCTGAATTTCGGCCTTTCTGAATCTATTCTATGTCTGGCGATATTGATCCAAAGATTCAAAATCCGCGTTGTCGATAATTACAAAGTCGAACCGATTTGCCGCCTAACGCTCCGGCCCAAAGATGGATTAATGGTGCATATAGGGAAACGGACGCGGGGATGAAATATAAAGGGATCTTTGCGCTTTTGCATTGTGCGGCAGTGCTGATGGGTTTGACCTTGACCATGCCTGCCCTTGCCGAACAAAAGCCAAGACAAAGTCCTCAGCCTCTGCCTGACTTGACCGGTGTATGGACTGGACCGGGCCTGACATTGCGCATTGATATGCAGCGTCACCAAGGCAATACTGATCCTGCCAAGCCTTTTAATCGGCAATCTTTAATCATTCGCAATGTCACGGGTCCGATGATTGTATTTGCCATTGGGCCAGAATTATTTGTCGCGCAAATGCTCGATCCCAATCAGATGAGTATAAGCCGAGGAGGACGACCTGAAACTTATCTGTTATCTCGTAAGAAATAATTCTGACTGAGCTTGGCTTTGGTTGTCCGGTTTGGGTCCACTCCCTTCTTGGAATATAATCTGGAGCAAGAGAGCCTGACGATGATCTTGTGCGGCGTTTAAAGAAAGGGCTCACCGGCAAAGTCGGTGAAGAGGATTGTTTTGGCGATTAAGTTCTCACTCACACCCACTCAAGCTGGCGCACAAATCTCGCGCTATAATGATTTTTGGGGAACCAACCTTGGCTCGGCTTCCGAGACAATCAGCTATGGGTTTCGTCTCTCTGCCCCAATTTATAATGATCCCGAGCATAATGAACAGGGCACATTCTCGCGCGTGAACAGCGCAGAAATGATTGCAATTGAATCGGTGATGCGGGTCTGGTCGAATGTCGCAAATATCAGCCTTCGTGAAGTCAATGCTGGCAACTATACGGATTCTGCAACAATCCTATTTGGCAATTACTCCTCCCGCACAGATGGCTCGAACGGATTTGCCTTTACACCCTCCAATAATGAGACAGTCTTCAGCTCCAGCGAAGGCGATGTCTGGCTGAATAATAGCAAAAATTCTTTTTTGAGTCCCGGTGCCGGATTATATAATTACTTGACGATCTTGCATGAGGCAGGTCACGCTTTGGGATTGGCGCATCCGGCCAATTATAATGCCTCCAATACGCCCAATGTGACGATCACCTATGCCAATGATGCGACCTATGTTGAGGATTCGCTGCAATATACGGTGATGAGTTATTTTGAGGCCAGCGAGACTGGCGCTAACCATGTTTATAATGGCAACACAATCTATGCCACTACGCCCTTGTTGCATGATATAGCCGCCATGCAACGCCTCTATGGTGCCAACACAAATATAGCTAAAGGCGACACTGTTTATGGGTTCCACAATACGGGCGATAGCGCTTATGCGTTGACGAGTTCAAGTCAGCAAATCGTTGCCTGCATTTGGGATGGTGGTGGGACAGATACAATTGATGTCTCTGGTTATGCTAATAATCAGAAAATTGATCTTAATCAGGGTCAGTTTTCCGACATAGGCGCACTCACCAAAAATCTCTCCATTGCTATGGGAACCATTATCGAGAATGCCATTGGCGGCAGTGGCAATGATGTGATCTTTGGCAATGATAGCAATAATCAACTCACTGGCGGCGCTGGCGATGATACGATCAATGGAGGCGCCGGGAATGATCAATTAATCGGCGGGGCCGGAAATGACAATCTTGATGGTGGCACAGGGATAGATGTCGCCATTTATACTGGATTAGCAAAGAATTTTGCACTGACACTCAGCAATCAAACCTTCAGCCTGCGGGACAAGATTGGCACAGAGGGCAATGATAGTTTGATCAACATTGAAACAATCAGCTTCAATGACACTAAGATTGATGCAACCAGTTTTATCAAAACGGCGGC
>OMIJ01000251.1 GCA_900299065.1 Hyphomicrobiales bacterium | reverse complement strand
TACAAATGCGTCATAATGAAGGGCTGGACCAGAAATCCTCGACGGAGGGAATCCGCCACTCGCATCACCGCTGTCATGTTGCGATGGACAAGCTAGCCGACAAATGGGACGAAATCGGCGCAGATGTTGCTGTGATCCTCGGCAATGATCAGCGCGAAGTCTTTAATGACGAGTTTAATCCTGCCTTTCTTGTCTTCTATGGGGACAAGATCCCAAACTACCCGCAAACTGCGGAGGAGCGCGCCAAAGCCCCTCCGGGAGTTGCCGAAGCAGAATTTGGGCACGCGACCGAGACCTTTACCGAATATGACGGCTTGCCCGATCTTGGCGAACATATGATCAAAACTCTCGTCGAACATGATTTCGATGTTGCCGGATCAAAGGTCTGGCCCAAGAAAGCCAAGAATGGCGCACCTCATGCATTCGGACATATTTATCGCCAGGTAATGCGCGACAAGGTCGTGCCTAATCTGCCAATCTTCCAGAACACCTTCTTTCCGCCCAATCAGCCCTCCGCACGCCGCGCTTATGCATTCGGCAAGGCGGTGAAAGCGGCGATTGACAGCTGGAAGACAGATAAGAAAGTCGCTGTCTTTGCTTCCGGCGGCATGAGCCATTTCGTCATCGACGAGGAATTTGACCAGCGTTTCATCTCAGCCCTGCGCGATAAGGACAAGGACTATTTGACAAGCATTCCATTGCCCAAATTGCAATCAGGCACATCGGAACTCAAATCCTGGATCTCCCTGGCCGGACTGATGGAAGATATGAAGGCTGACATGCATCAGCTCGATTATGTCCCCTGTTATCGCTCTGCGGCAGGCACAGGCACTGCCAATGGTTTTTTCTGGTGGGATGTAAAATAAGCAGGATCACACTCCATGCCGCACTATCTCAATCCAGCCGATATGCTGCTGAGCAATAATTTCAGCCAGGGAGTGGAGGTCACGTCCCCCATGCGCTGGCTCTCTATTGCCGGGCAAGTGGGTCGTGACAAGAACGGCACTATTCCAGATGGCATTGAGGCCCAGGCTGAACTGACATGGCGCAATGTGTTTGCTGTGCTCAAGGAAGCAGGCATGAGCGCGCAGGATCTTGTCGAGGTTAATGTCTATCTAATCAATCGGGCCGATAATGCTGGCTTTGACAAAGTGCGCAGTCAATTTCTGGGCAGCGCCAAACCCGCTTCCACCAAGGTCTATATTTCCGGCCTCTCAGATCCAAGACTGCTATGCGAAATTCAGGCCCGCGCCGCCAAAGCCCTTTAAGACAGTCATAGACCATTCTCGGACTTGACTTCCTGACCAGTGCGCGCGACCTGCTATCCTGCGAGCAAAAGCCCATATGCGGGCAAGCGATCAGGAGACGAGCATGGATGATAGCCAATATGAAACCATTCTTGTCGAGCGCATGGAGCGTGTCGGCCTCATCACACTCAATCGCCCGCAAGCGCTTAACGCGCTCAATACGCAAGTTATGCTCGATGTGGTCGATGCGCTCACCAGCTTTAATCAGGACGACACTATTGGCGCGATCATTCTGACGGGATCAGAAAAGGCCTTTGCTGCTGGAGCGGATATTAAGGAAATGCAATCGCTCAGCTATATGGACGCTTATGTGTCCGATCGCTTCACCCAATGGGATCAATTGGCGCGCTTGCGCAAACCGCTGATTGCGGCTGTAGCCGGCTATGCTTTGGGTGGGGGATGCGAATTGGCGATGATGTGTGATTTCATCCTCGCAGCTGATAATGCCAAATTCGGTCAGCCGGAAATCAAACTGGGCACAATTCCAGGACTCGGCGGCACACAAAGACTGACCAGAGCCATTGGCAAAGCCAAGGCAATGGAATTATGCCTGACCGGTCGCTTGATGGATGCTCAGGAGGCCGAGCGCGCTGGCCTGGTGGCACGCATCATTCCAGCTGATCAATTAAAGGAAGAAGCCCTTAAGACGGCGCAAACCATTGCACAAATGTCGCTGCCCATTGCGATGATGGCCAAGGAAAGTGTCAATCAGGCCTATGAAAGCCTGCTCAGCGATGGCTTGCGCTTTGAGCGCCGTCTGTTTCACTCGACCTTTGCCAGCGCCGATCAGAAAGAGGGCATGGCCGCCTTTGTCGAAAAAAGGCCGGCCAATTTTCAGAACAAATGAAGGCAGATCATTTCGCTTTCAATCCCATTAAGCCCGCAATGAGATTACGCTGCGTCTCAGAGGTTCCAGCAGCAATCGTCGCGCTACGCGCATCACGATAATAACGTTGCATGTCATATTCGGCATTCAATCCATAGCCACCCATAATTTGCACACCGCGATCTGCAACATTGACATAAGTCTCCGCGGCCAAGAGCTTGGCCATGGTAATCTCGCGCAGGGCATCTTTCTTCTGCGACACCAACCACGCCGCGCGCCACATCATCAAACAGGCTGCATCCACGGCCATTTGCATATCCGCAAGCATATGACCAATGGCCTGAAACGAGCCGATTGGCTGCCCAAATTGCTGCCGTTCGCGCGCATAGGAAACGGCTAGATCAACAATCGCCTGCGCAGCACCGCAGGAACTGGCCGCCGAAACGGCCCGTTCGCTTTGCAATCCCGCCATCATACAATCCCAACCGCGATTTTCACCGCCGATCAAACGGGACTCATCGACGCGCACATCCTGTAAGAAAATTTCATTTGTGCCAGCACAGCGTCGCCCTAACATATCAAGCTTGCGCACAGTCACGCCGGGCATGTCATTATCAATCAACAAAAGCGACATGCCCTTGCGATAATGCACATTGCGATCTGTTCGCACATAAGTGCTGATCACACTATTTTTCAATCCCGCCGCTGTCGTCCAAAGCTTTTGACCATTGACGATATAATCCTTACCACTTTTCGCTGCATGCGTAGTCAGCGCCCCCACATCGGACCCGGCCGCTGGCTCGGAAATACCAATAGCGAGTTTAACCTCGCCAGCCATCACGCGCTCCAGCCAATAGGCTTTTTGTTCTTCATTACCCATGCGCGCTATATTCAATCCGCAAAAGATTGAACCAGCATAGGCCATCGTCAAATCGGAACTGATCCGCGATAATTCATAAACCACAATCGACAGATCAATCGCTGATCCGCCAAGCCCACCATATTGCTCTGGAAAGGCCAAACGCAGCAGACCGGCATCCACCCAGGCTTGATACAGATCTTCAGGGAAAGTGCGATCGCGATCATGCTGGCGAATAAGATCTGCAGGGGCATGGCGCTCCATCAGCTTGATGACGCTGGCGCGTAACAGCTCCTGCTCTTCTGTAAAACCGAATTCCATTAGTGTCTCACTGATCTGGTTTAACCGTTCAGCAGCTTATATCGAATGATCCCAATGAGGTATATGGGCCAATCCCGAAAGCCCGCCTTGCTTGATGTCAAAACTCTCCCTATGCTTTGCACAAGATAGAACCCAAGAATTCTCGGGAGAGCAAATATTATGTCCGCACATTCCGCCACATCCTTGCTGAAAGGGCGCATTGCTCTGGTCACGGGGTCGAGTTCAGGCATTGGTGCAGCTTGTGCCAAAATTCTTGCTGAACATGGCATGCAAGTGATTATGGCCGCGCGCCGGATCGAAAAACTACAGACCTTGTCAAAACAGATCGAGGCTGCCCACCCTAAGCCGGAAGTCTACCAGTTGGATGTGCGCAAGGAAGATGAAATCCTGTCGCTCTTTGCCCATATCCGAACCATTTATGGCCGGCTTGATCTTGTCGTGAACAGCGCGGGCTTTGCCGATCACACTCCGACCACTGACCTCAGCCTTGCACGTTGGGACGATATTGTTGCTACCAATCTCACCGGACCGTTTCTGGTGAGCCGCGAAGCACTCAAATTGATGAAACCGCAAAAGCGCGGTCGCATCATCAATATTGGCAGCATTTCCTCAATGATCCCGCGGCCCCATTCCATAGGCTATACATCAACAAAATTTGGATTAGAGGGCATGACCCGTTCTCTGGCACTAGATGCGCGTGACGATGGGATTTGCGTCTCCATCGTCCATCCAGGGTCCACCAAGACAGAGCTCATGCCGCAGATGGAAGAAAAGCCCGCCGATATTTCCATGCAGGCTGATGATGTGGCGCGCACTGTTTTGCTGATGGCCAGCCTGCCGGATGAAACCAATCTGCTTGAGGCCACCTTATTGCCCGTGCGGCAACCCTTTCTGGGGCGCGGCTGAATACAGCGCATCTCACATCAGGCAATAGCCAAGAAAGCGCTTGGAATCGATCGGATCTTCACCCAAACAGGCAACAAGCTTTTTGCGCAATTTGCTGACATGGCTCTCGATCACGCTTTCCTGCACATGATCATCAAACAATCCATAAACAGCATTGAACAATTGCGATTTGGTGATCCGCTTGCCGCGGTTTGTGACTAAATATTCGAGGATGCGGCGTTCACGACGCGGAAACTCTATCTTCGTGCCGTCCAACTCTGGGTCACGCCCATCAAAGAAAACGCGCAGCGGACCAATATTGGCATGGCCCTGAGCCGCTTCCACACGCCGGCGAATGGCTTCGACCCGCGCCAATAATTCACGAATGGCCACAGGTTTTCTGACCACATCATCGACACCGGCAGCAAACCATTCGAGCGTATTTTCAAGCGAGGGCGTCTCATTCATCGCAATCAAAGGGGCGCGCGAATGCTCTCGAATGAACCGCGGCAAGCCCTGGCGCGATCCACAATCACCGATCAAAAAAGCTTCGACGGCCTGCAGATCTTCCCGGCCTGCGCCCTCGACCCAATCGCAGAATTCACCCGGCACAAAGCCCGTCAGGCTCACCCCTTCGCGTTCAAAACCAGCCATAAAGCCATTAGCCACAAGGGCCCGATCATCAATTAAAATATACATATCGTCTCCCAGTTGTTCGAAGCTGAAAACGCAACACTGGACGAACATTCGCAATGAATACAATCTATGGTTGTATTCTTAACAAAAAGTTAACGCCTCGCGCAAGCCTCGCCGTGCGAATGGTCAAAATCATATTAAATAATTGATTTTATAACACTTTAATTTATGACTCAGCGAGCTCCGACACGCAGGCCCGGTGAGGGACGCTCTTGAAGAACATCGCGACGAAAGCGAAAGAGCGCAGCAGGACGACCCCCGGTTGCATGCAACACATCGCCCGTCGGTTCAACCACCGCCGAAGTCTCAACAAGGCGGCGAGAGTTCTGCTTGTGCAAATGCCTACCCGAAATCGCTTCAACACGCCTTTGCAGATCGGTAAGGGTGAATGTCTCGGGCATAAGCTCGAAAATGACCGGACGATATTTCATTTTGGCGCGTAACCGACCCATGGCTGTGGCCAGAATGCGCCGATGATCATAGCGCATGGATTCGCCCAATGGCGCCAAAGCGCCCTGTGACAAAGCTGATTCGCGCCCATCGCGCTGCGACTCTGTGACAAGACCTGCATCATAGAGAAGCTCATAACGCTCCAGCACAGTCTCATCATCAAACATGGCACCATCGCCAAACAATCGACGCACTCGATCTGATCTTGCTAAACGCATTTCCCCTTCAGCCCTTTGGCTCCAGACATTCAGCCCGGGCAGAATAATGCTATCGAGCAGAATCGATCGGCCCGAGCGCCAATCTTCCCAGGGAAAGAATTCATACCAGGAGCGAAACCTTGCGCCTGTCGCAGCATCCAGATCGCGGCTACCGGCGCGGGTCAAAGCCAGATAGCCAACCGAAATCACATGAGGATCACGATCCCCCGCCCTGGCATGGCGGCCGCGATCACCAAAAGTATAAAGCTGTTCGACATAGCCCAAAGGCACGCCGGTTTGCTCACTCACCCAATTGCGCAGGCCAATCTCAAACGTTCTGTGCTTGAGAGGCTCAAACGATCCTGACGGCAGAGCCGGCTCGGATTCCGGCTCAGTCGGGCGCACAACAAGGCTCATCGGCTCTTCATCAAGAACCGAGACAATCGCCGCCGTCAGACCAACCTCGACGGGCAGACTCAATCTCTGCTGTCCATTCATATGGTCACATCATAAGCCTTCATAAGAGAAAAGACAGGCTTGATCAGACAGATGGCAGATCCATCTGCGCATCGATCTGGGCAAAGCGGGACAGAAACAACAGCTCCGCCTCTTGCGAGGACATGGACCGCATCAATCCCTCCACCTGATGCGCAGGAATGGTTTGTGATCCAAACAAATGCGCCGCCTCAGCCTCAGAAAAACCTGCAACTGTGACAGCTTCAAGAAAGGCTGCAGCCCTGTCGGCCTGTTTGGTGAGTTTTGTAAGCGCGGCTGCGGGCTTGGCGGGCAGAGAAAAACGCAGATGAATAGCCGCCAAAATACGATGCTCGACGCTTTTATAAGCATCGCCAATCACCGCTTTGAAAGGCGAGATAATATCGCCAATCACATATTCTGGCGCATCATGCAGCAAGATGGCGAGACGCCAGCGTGGTGGCAGACCGGGATCCATAATCAACGCAAGCGCTTCAACCAATAGCGAATGTTGCGCGACTGAGAAAATATGATCTCCGCTCGTCTGTCCATTCCACCTGGCCACACGCGCCAGACCATGCGCTATATCGGCAATCTCGACATCAAGCGGCGATGGATCGAGCAAATCGAGACGCCGACCCGAAAGCATTCTCTGCCAAACACGAGGAGGCGTGGAACTACGAACCATATCAGCGCCTCTTGGCTGGACGAATAGCCAGCACCTGACAGGCGGCATGACGATGACAGCCAATCAGATGATCATTGATCATGCCCACTGCCTGACAATAGGCCTGCACAATCGTCGGCCCACAAAAGTTGAAGCCGCGCTTTTTCAGATCTTTTGAAATGGTCTCAGACAGAGGCGAAGACGTTTGAGCTTGCTCCATATGACGCAGATTATTCTGCACCGGCTTGCCATCGACAAAATTCCACATGTAATTGGCAAAGCCCTGTTCTGCTTCAATCTTCAGATAGGCCTTGGCAGAGGTAATCGAGCTTTCAATCTTGGCGCGATTGCGAACAATACCGGCATCCTGCATCAAGCTCTCAACCTTACGCGGCGTAAAGCGCGCCATGCGCTCAGGCTCAAAACCCTCGAAAGCTTTGCGGAATGCCTCGCGCTTGCGCAAAATCGTAATCCACGACAAGCCCGCCTGAAAACCATCCAAAATCAGTTTTTCAAACAAGGCACGACTATCCCATTCTGGCACGCCCCAATCTTCATCATGATAGCTGATATAGAGCAGATCATCGCCCGGCCATGGGCAGCGCGCTATACCATCGGGATAGAGAATATGTTTGCGCATGTTATCCGCTCTTTGCTGATCGCTCAGCTTGACTCATGTGTTGATACAGAAAAAGCCTGTTCAGCTGGCAATCGGCTCGACACTCAGCTCACGCCCGTCTCTGGCCCGCAGAAGCACGCTTTGTTCATTCGCCTCAGCGACACGATCCAGCCGCAGCATTGCAAGACCCAACGGGCCGACCGATGATCCCATAGTGCCAATCTCGACATCACCTGCCAAAATCTCTGTTCCAGCCGGTGGCGCGCCATCAGCAAAATGCACGCGCACAATGCGCCGACGCGCCAGCCCCCTGTGCTGAACTCGCGCGACGACTTCTTGTCCGACATAACATCCCTTTTGAAAATCGAGCCCATGGAGCCGATCCATATTGGCCTCATGCGGGAAGGCCTCGCCATAGGCAAAATCAACACCGCCCTTTGGCAAGGCAAAGGCAATGCGTCGTGCTTCATAGGCTGAAGAATTCTCCTCACCTCTTGGATAGGATGCCACAGCTTCGCTCGGGCCTATCCAGCGCCAGCCAAAGGCAGGCGCCCGTGGATCGGCAAATGCTCCTGCAAGCCCCGCTTTGCTGACATCGCCCCCCCAGAGGGCAAGTACAGACAATTGGTCAGACAGATCACTCAGCTCGACCTTTGCACGTAATTTATACAGATTGAGCCGATTCAGTAGGAAGGCCAGAAGATCGGCAGGGACATCGAGCAGAAAGCCGCCCTCAAGCCGCTCAACAACAATGAAATCGACCAAAATCTTGCCCTGCGGGCTCAGCAGAGCCGCAAAGGCAGGGCGATCCGGCCCAACCCGCTCCATCTGGCAGGTGACAAGACCTTGCAGAAAGCCCCTCGCATCAGGCCCTTGCACCAGAATAACGCCACGCTCTTTCAGCTCATATGACAACATCAGCTTATCCGTTCCGGCCCAAACCAACCAATCTGGCTGGCCTTTGTCGAGAAAAGGGGTTCAACTTTCCGCTCGCTCACCTTAAGTAAAGCCAAGCACTCCGCAAGCAAGCCCGAAAGGCCCGATATGTCGCAAACCTATGACCTGATTTTGAAAGATGGCATCGTCATCAATCAGGATGGCACCGGCCAACGCGACATTGGCATCATGAATGGCACGATTAGCGCCATTGGCAATCTCGCCCAAGCCCATGCTGGCAAAATTGTGGATTGTCGCGGCCTGCATGTTCTGCCCGGCGTGATCGACAGCCAGGTGCATTTTCGCGAGCCCGGCCTCACCCACAAGGAAGATCTGGAGACAGGATCACGCGCCGCCGTTCTGGGCGGCGTCACCGCCGTTTTCGAAATGCCCAACACCAATCCCTTGACCACAAGCGCTGAGACCCTCGCTGATAAAGTCAGCCGCGGCCATCATCGCATGCATTGTGATTTCGCCTTTTGGGTTGGCGGCACGCATGAAAATGCCAATGACATTCCTGAACTCGAGCGCCTGCCAGGGGCAGCTGGCATTAAAGTCTTCATGGGCTCATCAACGGGCTCGCTTCTAGTGGAAGATGATCCCGGTGTTGCTGCAATTCTCGCCAAGACGCGCCGGCGCGCTGCTTTTCATGCTGAAGATGAATATCGTCTGGAAGAGCGTAAATCCTTGCGCGTTAAGGGTGATCCTAATTCGCATATCATCTGGCGCGATGTGACAACCGCTCTGCAATGCACACAGCGCCTTGTTGCCATTGCCCGTAAACAGCGCGCCGCCATTCATGTGCTGCATGTCTCGACAGGTGAGGAGATGGCTTTTCTGGCCGCGCACAAAGATGTCGCAAGCATTGAAGTGACGCCCCATCATCTCACCCTTGATGCCAGCCTCTATAATAGCCTTGGCACCAAATTGCAGATGAATCCGCCAGTGCGCGAGGCCAGCCACCGCACCCGCATTTGGGCGGGACTTGAGCAGGGCCTCGTCGATGTTTTGGGCTCTGATCATGCGCCCCATACATTAGAGGAAAAAGCCAAAACCTATCCCGATACGCCCTCGGGCATGACAGGTGTGCAGACTTTGGTTCCCATCATGCTCGATCATGTCCAGGCGGGTCGCTTGTCGCTCGAGCGTTTTGTCGATCTGACCAGCGCAGGCCCGGCGCGCATTTTCCAGATTGCCCGCAAAGGCCGCATTGCTGAAGGCTATGATGCCGATTTCACCATTGTTGATCTCAAGCGCCACCAGACGATCAAGGATGAATGGATCGCCTCACGCTGCGGCTGGACACCCTATGACGGCAAGTCCGTTACAGGCTGGCCCATTGGCACGATTGTGCGCGGCCATCAGGTCATGTGGGAGGGCGAAGTGATCACACCCTCGCAAGGCGAGGCCGTGCGCTTCATTCAGGCATTATAAGGCTCGTCCCTGCAGCTCTGCCCCGGCTTATGGTGAAGGGATGATCTGCAAGTTCCCGCCAGCCGGCTCAACGCGTCAACAGCGCAAAATATCAGCTCAAACCGCAACAGCCCGGCCAGCAGCCCCGTTTTCAAGAACCATTCCGTTGGATTAGGCGAAAGAGGCGCAATTCGCGGTTGCCCCGCCGCGCATGGGAAACTATGGTCCCGCCAGCGCCCAAAGGCGCAGCAACCAGCTTTCCTTCGACCCATTTGCCGGAGTCCCATCATGGCCTTCATTTCCGACGTCATCCTCAGCGTGAAGCCTTCCGCGACCATGGTTGCGACCCAAAAGGCCCGCGATCTGAAAAACGCCGGACGCGATATCATCAGCCTGTCTGTTGGCGAGCCTGATTTTGATACGCCCGATCACATCAAAAAGGCAGCTATTGCCGCTATTGAGCGGGGCGAGACCAAATATCCTCCCGTGCTGCGCATTGTCCCGCTACGCGAAGCCATTGCGGCCAAATTCAAGCGCGAGAACGGCCTCGATTATAAAGCCGCTGATACGATTGTTGGCACAGGCGGCAAGCAGATCCTGTTCAATGCCTTTATGGCGACCATGAACCCGGGCGATGAAGTGATCATTCCCGCCCCCTATTGGGTCTCCTATCCCGATATGGTGCAATTATGCGGCGGCACGCCTGTGCCGATTGGTACACGCCTGGAAGATGGCTTCAAACTGCGCCCTGAGGCTCTGGAGCGCGCCATCACCAAAAAGACCAAATGGGTGATTCTGAACTCCCCTTCCAACCCCACCGGGGCCGCCTATACACGCGCTGAACTCAAGGCGCTCACAGACGTGTTGATGCGCCATCCCCATGTCTGGGTGCTCACTGACGATATGTATGAACACCTCGTCTATGGTGATTTCGTCTTCACCACGCCTGTGCAGGTGGAGCCCAATCTTTTTGACCGCACACTCACGCTCAATGGCGTGTCAAAATCCTATGCCATGACAGGCTGGCGCATCGGCTATGCCGCAGGCCCGGCACAATTGATCAAGGCTATGGATTTGCTGCAAGGTCAGCAGACATCAGGTGCCTGCACCATTGCCCAATGGGCTGCCGTGGAAGCCCTCAATGGCCCGCAGGATCATTTGCCGCGCTTCCGCAAGGCGTTTGAAGAGCGCCGCAATCTCGTCGTCTCCATGCTCAATCAGGCCAAATATATTCAATGCCCGATGCCGGAAGGCGCTTTCTATGTCTATCCCTCCGTGCAACAGGCATTAGGCAAGAAGACACAGAGCGGCAAGGTCATTGCCACAGATGAAGACTTCATCAATGAATTGCTGGAGCAAGAGGGCGTTGCGGTCGTTCATGGTTCGGCCTTCGGACAAGGTCCGAATTTCCGCGTCTCTTATGCAGCCTCAACCAAGCAACTCACCGATGCTTGCGAGAAGATCCAGCGCTTCACCGCAAGCCTGATCTGAGCACTAGATCTAAGCTCACAGATCTGTGCGCAAAGCCAGGCAAACAAAAAGGCCCCGTCACGGGGCCTTTTCTATCTATCTGCATGATCATCTCTGATCGAAATAAACCGACCTCAGATCAATGGGCCACATTGGCCCAGATCTTCTTCTTGGTGAAATAGGTCAGGCCCGCCAGAAGGATCAGGAAAGCAATCACGCGAAAGCCGGTCTTTTTACGCGTTTCCAATTTGGGCTCTGCGGCCCACATCAAAAAGGCAGAGACATCTTTGGCATATTGCTTAACAGTTGCGGGCGTGCCGTCGGTATATTCCACCTGACCATCGGCAAGCGGATTGGGCATGCCGATCTTGTTGCCGGGGAAATAATCATTCCAATTGGCATCATCCTTCTTGGAATAGCCATTCAGCAAAGCGTAAATATAATCCACGCCATGCTCTTGATATTGGATGATCGGATCAATCAGGAAGAGCGGAAAGCCGCGCGAATAGGAGCGCGCTTTGGCCAGCAAAGACATATCGGGAGGCACGGCCCCCAAAGAGGCTCTTGCCGTCTCCGGATTGGGGAAGGGTGAGGGGAAACGATCCGATGCGCGTCCGGCGCGTTCGAACATTTCGCCCTGATCATTGGGACCGTCTTTGATTTTATATTCTGCCGCAAGAGCTTTAACCTGTGCTTCGGAAAAGCCCGGACCACCCTCTTCAGCCAAATTGCGGAAAGCAATTTTCGATAGACCATGGCAATTGGCACAGACCTCACGATAGATCTTGAAGCCGCGCTGCAATTGCGCCTGATCAAATGAGCCAAATGGGCCGGCAAAAGACCAGCTCTGACGCTCGGGAGCGGGCGCGTGAGCATCAGCTGCGATAGCAAAATCGGCAATGCCTGCGAGCCCCAAAACAAGAGCGGCTGACAGAAGGATTTTCTTGGGTTGAACCATAATCATTATCCTCGTCAGCTTACGAATGCGCTTGCGCATGAGAGTTGTTCTTGGCCAGCACAGCATCAGCAATGGAAGCTGGAACCGGCTTTGGCGTCTCAAACAAACCTAGCAAAGGCATGATGATGATAAAGAAGCCGAAGTAATACAGCGTAAGCAAACGCGCTGCTATTACATAGCCCCCATCTGGCGGCTGCGAACCCAGATAGCCAAGACCCAGACAAGCGGCAACAAAGACCCAGAAGAAGAATTTATACAGCGGACGGAAGGCCGCCGACTTCACCCGCGATGTATCGAGCCAGGGCAAGAAAGCCAGAATGACAATCGCGCCAAACATCGCAACCACACCGCCCAGCTTGGAGGGAATGGCGCGCAGAATGGCGTAGAAGGGCAGATAATACCATTCGGGAACAATATGCGCGGGGGTCACCAGCGGATTGGCTTCAATGTAATTGTCTGCATGGCCCAGATAATTGGGCGAATAAAAGACGAACCACGAGAAGAAGATCAGGAAGCAGACAAGCGCAAAGCCATCCTTCACTGTCGCATAGGGCGTGAAGGGCAGCGTATCACGCTCAACATTCTTCACTTCAACGCCGGCAGGATTGTTCTGGCCCGTGACATGTAGCGCCCAGACATGCAGTGCGACCACGGCCGCAATCATGAAGGGCAGCAGGTAATGCAGCGAGAAAAAGCGGTTCAGGGTCGGATTATCAACCGAATAACCGCCCCACAACCAAGTGGTGATCGCATCGCCCACCAAAGGAATGGCCGAGAACAGATTGGTGATGACTGTCGCACCCCAGAAGCTCATCTGTCCCCAGGGCAGCACATAGCCCATAAAGCCTGTTGCCATCATCAACAGATAGATGATCACGCCCAGAATCCACAAAACTTCACGAGGGGCTTTGTACGACCCGTAATAGAGGCCGCGCAGCATGTGCAGATAGACAGCGATGAAGAACATCGATGCGCCATTGGCATGGGTATAGCGAATGACCCATCCCCAATTCACATCGCGCATAATGTATTCGACCGAGGCAAAGGCATAATCGACATGCGCAGTATAGTGCATGGCCAGAACAACGCCGGTGACGATCTGACACACCAGCATGAAGCTGAGAATGCCGCCAAAGGTCCAGAAATAATTCAGATTGCGCGGCACCGGATAGACCACGAATGAGCCATGGATCAGTCCCATTATAGGGAGGCGGCTCTCAAACCAGCGCCCCAGGGCGCTCTTGGGTACGTATGTCGAATGTCCACTCATGTGTTCGTCTCGATTCGTAGGGATGGGAGGCGATCAGCCGATGATGATTAGCCGATCTGCAATTTGGTGTCGGAGATGAAAGTATAGGCGGGCACTTCGAGATTGCGCGGCGCAGGGCCTTTGCGAATGCGTCCCGACGTATCATAGACCGAGCCATGGCAGGGGCAGAACCAGCCATCATAATCGCCAGAATGACCCAAAGGCACGCAGCCCAAATGTGTGCACACGCCAACGACGACCAGCCATTCGGGCTTTTTGACGCGCGCCGCATCTGATTGCGGGTCAGGCATGTCAGCAGCTTTCACGCTGGCGGCCTCTTCAATTTCCTTCTTCGTGCGATGGCGCACGAAAACCGGCTTGCCGCGCCATTTCACTGTCAAAATGCCGCCTTCGGCAATCGAAGAAATATCCACTTCCGTCGAGGCGAGCGCGAGTGTCGAGGCATCGGGATTCATCTGGCTGATCAAAGGCCAGGCGATTGCACCCACACCAACGGCCGCAACAGCTCCATTGGCGATGAATAACATATCCCGGCGGGTCGGTTCCGTGGTCGTTGCAGCTGCCACAATGAGCTCCTAATTCTATCCTGGCGCTTCAAAGGCTGGCAGAACAAATTGTTCTGTTTCAAGTAGCCTAATGACCTTCGACGATCACCAGTTCACCATTAGCCTTTGATGAGCGATCTTGTGCCGCATTTGGCTCAACCCGCCGGGACGACGCATGCGTCCAACCAGCCGATCCAAGCCTGCTTCAAGCGCGGGCTATTTCGCACCCTTCGCGGCGCTTGTCCATAGTCGGAAAGATGTAAAATGAGGACTTTGCCCTAAGTCTGTCATTGGCCTGATTGGCGGGTGGACGCAAAATCCGCTAAGGGAGGACATGGCTCACCCCCTGACCCTTGCTCTTTACCAGCCCGATATTCCGCAAAACACCGGAACCATGCTTCGCACCTGCGCCTGCCTGGGATTGGCCGCTGCCATCATAGAACCGGCGGGTTTTCCCATTTCCGACCGCCATTTTCGCCGCTCCGGCATGGATTATCTCGATCATGTGCCCCTGGAGCGCCATATGTCATGGCGGGCCTTTGAGGATTGGCGGCAAGATCAACGCACCCGAACTGGCGGGGCTAGGCTGATTCTACTCTCCACCAAGGCCAGCCTGACCTATACGCAATTTGCCTATCAGCCCGGCGATATTCTCATGGTTGGGCGCGAATCGGCTGGGGTCCCCGAAGAAGTGCATCAGGCGGCAGATGAGCGCATCCTCATCCCAGTTGAGGCGGGGCTACGCTCGCTCAATGTCGCCATTTCGGCAGCTATGGTGATGGGCGAGGCGCTCCGCCAGATCAGAGGCCCTCACCCATAAACCTATGGGCGAATGCCTCAGCTCTAGCGCATTTAAACCCTTTCGCCTGTCAGTGCTTTGGGCGGCGACCAGCGCAAAACGGGATTGCGTGCCGCTCCCGTCTCATCCAGACGACGGCGTGGCGCATAATGGGGCGCTGAAATGAAGCGATCCTGCTCACCATTTTTCGCCGCAAAGGCAAGATCGCGCAAAGTGGCAATGAACAGATTGAGCGAGGCGAGAGATTCTGTTTCCGTAGGCTCGATCAACATGGCGCCATGCACCACCAGCGGAAAATACACCGTCATGGGATGATAGCCCTCATCAATCATCGCCTTGGCAAAATCGAGGGTCGTCAGCCCTGTGCCCTTCAGCCATTCATCATCAAAGAGCACCTCATGCAGGCAATGGCGCTCACCAAAGGGCATGGACATGACATCACTGAGACAGGCTTTGATGTAATTGGCATTGAGCACAGCATCCTCACAGGCCTGCTGCAAACCATCCGCGCCATGCGAGAGAATATAACTCAAAGCGCGCACAAACATGCCCATCTGACCATGAAAGGCCGTCATGCGACCAAAGGCCTGTGTCCCTCTAGCATCTTCGACAAGATGCAAACCATCGGAATCAGCTCGCACAAATGGCACAGGTGCAAAGGCAGCAAGCCGCTGAGATAACACCACAGGTCCTGCGCCTGGCCCGCCCCCGCCATGCGGCGTTGAGAAAGTCTTGTGCAGATTAATATGCATGGCATCCACACCCAGATCCCCCGGGCGCACCTTGCCAACCAGCGCATTGAAATTAGCGCCATCGCAATAGAAATAAGCGCCAGCCTCATGCACCTTTTGCGCAATCTCAATGATCTCGCGCTCAAACAAGCCGCAAGTATTTGGATTGGTCAGCATGATGGCTGCAACATCCGGCCCCAACAAATCTGCCACCGCCTTCGTGCTCACAATACCATCAGGCCCTGCTGGCACAGCACGCACTGTAAATCCGATCAGCGCGGCAGTGGCAGGATTTGTGCCATGCGCCGACTCAGGCACCAGCACAATTTTACGTGTCTCGGCCTCACCACGCGCAGCAATGGCGGCTTTGATCGCCATCATGCCGCAGGCTTCCCCATGCGCACCGGCCTTGGGTGACAGGGCAACAGCTGCCATACCGGTAAGTGCCATCAGCCAATGTGACAAATCCTGTATCAACTCAAGCGCACCTTGCACACTTTGTAAGGGCTGCAAGGGATGTACATCGGCAAAACCGGGCAGACGCGCCATAGCCTCATTCAGCCTTGGATTATGCTTCATCGTACACGAGCCCAAAGGATAGAGCCCCGCATCAATCGAATAATTCTTCTGCGACAAGCGCACATAATGACGCATCGCCTCCGGCTCACTCAAACCAGGCAGACCAATCGCCTCTTGTCGGTGCAGACCGTTGAGCCGCATTTTGAAGGGCTCAGGTTCGGCCAGATCAACCCCGCTCACCTCCGGGCGGCCATATTCAAAGATCAAAGGCTCTTCCATCTGCAAGCCGCGATTGCCAGTGAATGTGGGTTTATGATGTTTGCTGCTATCCCCAATAGAAGTGGGACGACCCTGTGCATTGCTCATGCTGCATCCCCCTTAAAGTGAGGCCCGTAAGGCTTCGACAAAACAGGCGCGATCTTCATCGCTGTTGATTTCAGTATTGGCCACAATGATCAGATCACGCAGCTGCTTGTGATCAGGCAGAAGGCGCGAGACCGGCACGCCAGCCAGCACGCCATGCTGCGCCATGGTATTGACCACTTGCGCCGCATCAGCAGGCACACGAATGGTGAATTCATTGAAGAAGTTGTGTGTGATCACACTGACCTTTGGCACCGTGCTCAAAAGATCTGCGAGCTTGCAGGCATTGGCATGATTGATAAGCGCCAGACGCCGCAATCCGCTCTCGCCCAGCAAACTCAGATGGATGGTAAAGGCAAGACTGCACAGACCCGAATTGGTGCAAATATTCGACGTGGCTTTATCGCGCCGAATATGTTGCTCGCGCGTGGACAAGGTCAGCACAAAACTGCGCCGACCATCCGCATCAATCGTCTGTCCGCATAAACGCCCGGGCATTTGCCGCACATAGGCTTGTCGCGTTGCCAAAAGGCCAACATAGGGACCGCCGAAATTCAGCCCATTGCCCAGGGATTGCCCCTCACCCACCACAATATCAGCGCCCATTTCGC
>OMIJ01000250.1 GCA_900299065.1 Hyphomicrobiales bacterium | reverse complement strand
GACCGCAGATGCCAGTGCACAGACGGCAGTAGCCGCCTGCAATGCCCGCTATGCCAAGAATTTCACCCGCCCGAACACTGAGCGAAATATCCTGCAAGGCCAGACCATGCTCCGTCTTTGGCATGTGCAAATGATCAATCCTCAATCGCACTTGTCCATTGGAGCTGGGCGCTGTGGATTTGATGTCCTCGACTTGCGATCCCACCATAAGGGCCGCCAGTGAACGGGCATTTTCTTGCTTTGGATTGCACTGCGCAACAACGCGCCCCTGCCGCATGATCGTAGCGCGATCACACAAACGCTGCACTTCATCGAGCTTATGCGAAATATAAAGAATGGCCCGCCCCTCTTGTTTGAGGCGCAGCAATGTCTCAAACAAATTCTCTGCCTCTTGCGGGGTGAGAACAGATGTTGGCTCATCGAGGATCAGCAATTTAGGATCTTGTAATAGACAGCGCGCGATTTCTATGCGCTGTCGCTCACCCGCAGACATGGTCCAGACGGGACGATCAGGCTCAAGTGCAATTTGATAGCGCTGCGCCACATCTTGAATAAGCGAAGCAATTTGATCGAGTCCGATCGACTCCGGCAAAGCTAGCGCGATATTTTCTGCCACGCTGAGCGCATCAAACAAAGAGAAATGCTGAAAGACCATTCCGATCCCCAGCTCCCGTGCCTGCTGCGGCGAGGATAAATGTGTCTTTTCACCCAGCCAACAAAAAGAGCCTGCGCTGGCCTCAACCAACCCATAGATGATCTTTACAAGAGTTGATTTGCCTGCGCCATTTTCTCCCAGCAGGGCATGAATCTCGCCATCCATCAGATCAAGGTCAATATGATCATTGGCGAGAAAATCACCAAAGGATTTGGTGATCCCGCGCAAACTGACGCGCGCCACAGGGGCGCGCGCCGTATAATCCACATTCAATGTGAGCTCTGTGTCAGTCATTGACCGCTATTGCGGAACCTTATCGTCAATGCCCTTCACATACCAATTCATCGACAACACCTGATCATCACCAAGTGCGGCAGCACCGGGCTTGCACTGATCCTTGCCAGCCTGATCCAGCACGGGGCATTTGAAAGGATTAAATGCACCAGACCCAATCGCGGCAGTGGTGGTTTCAGCAAGCTTCTTCACATCATCGGGCATATTCTTGAAGGGTGACATGATCACCATCTTCTTGCCAATGCCGTCCCAAGTGTCGGTTGATGTCCATTTGCCATCAAGAACAGCCTGTGTGCGGGCAATGTAATAATCAGCCCAATTATCGGTGATGGCTGTCAATTGCGCCTTGGGCGCAAAACGCTCCATGTCAGAAGCCTGACCAAAACCAAGCTTGCCGGCCTTTTCGGCTTCCTGCAGAGGCGCAGCCGAATCTGTGTGCTGCGAGATAATATCAGCCCCCTGCGCCAGAAGGGCTTTGGCAGCTTCCGCCTCTTTACCCGGATCAAACCATGTATTGGCCCAGACGATCTTTACCTTAATATTGGGATTGACCGACAATGCGCCCAGATAAAATGCATTTATGCCCGAGACCACTTCAGGAATGGGGAAAGAGGCGACATAACCAATCGTATTGCTCTTGGTCATTTTGCCTGCGATCTGGCCGATCACATAGCGCCCCTCATGAAAGCGGGCGGAATAAGTGGCCACATTATCGGCGCGCTTGAAGCCCGTGGCATGTTCGAATTTAATATCGGGATATTTTTTGGCGACCTTCAGGGTTGGATCCATAAAGCCGAAGGAAGTGGTGAAGATCAGCTTATGGCCTGTACGAGCCAATTGCTCGATCGAGCGTTCGGAATCATTTTCCGGGATATTTTCGAGAAAAGTCGTCTCGATTTTATCACCCAAAGCCTTCTGAAGCGCCAAACGGCCCTGATCATGCTGGTAGGAATAGCCAAAATCACCCACAGGGCCAACATAGACAAAGCCGACCTTGAGCTTGTCGGCCGCCTGGGCAGCTGTGGCAAGGCCCGTCGAGACGGCCATTATAGAGATCAAAGTCAACAATTTGCGCATGGGAGACCCCTCCAAGGATGAGATCCCATCTATGCCCGAAATGAGGGCGCCAGCAAAAGCCTCACAAGAGGGTTTTGCACAGCACTAAAACCGCTTGACCAAAGGGTTTCCCAAAGCGCTGACATGACCTAAAGATGGTCCATCTACCATACCAGCCCCGCTCAGGAGCTTGCTTGTCCCAATCCGATGAAATGACCGATCCGGCCAAGGAAAACGGCAAAGCCCCAAACGCCTCAAACTACAGCGCCGCAAGGGACAGCACCAAAGGTGCTTTCGATTGGGACCCCTCTTTGCCAGAGCATCAGGCAGATCCCATCTCCATTCATCGCCAATTGCGCGCGCAATGCCCTGTGGCGCATTCGAGCCAATGGAATGGCTTTTGGACCTTGAGCAAATACGAGGACATACGCGCCGTCGGTGTCGATAAAGATCATTATACCGCCACTGTGCGCACCATTGTGCCCTCCTCGCCCCGCGCTGGCCTGCCCCGCCTGCCTCTTCAGGCCGATCAGCCTATGCTGGGGATTTATCGCAAGGCGCTCTCGCCCTATTTTTCCGATCCCTATACTTTGCGGCTCGAACCAGACATTCGCCAATTGGCCATTAACCTACTTTCCCCTTTGATTGGCATTCCCAAAGCCAATGTCGTCGGTGATTTCACTGAGCCCTATACGGTCCGTGCGCTTTGTGCTTTTCTGGGCATGGATGATCGCGAGGCAGAAAGCCTGCGCGAACTCAGCCTTGAATATGTCGAGACGGTGCAACGTCAGGACTTGCGCCGGGCGGGCGAAATCAGCCGCGCTATTGATGCCTTCGCCATCCAATTGGTGGAAGATCGCAAGGCCAATCCGCATGATCCAAAGACAGATGTCACCAGCGGCCTGTTGATCGCCGATGTTGCAGGCTACCGCTTCTCAGATACAGAAGTTGCCGGAATGCTGCGTCTGTCACTGATTGGCGGACATGTTGTGCCCAAAAATTTTCTCGGCAGCGTGCTGCGCCATTTTGCGCAGGATCAAGCCCTTCTCGATCACTTGCATCAATCGCCGCATTTGATCGAAGATGCGATAGAAGAAATGCTGCGGCTCTATTCGCCCAATCAGGCTTTGGCGCGCACCACCACCTTGCCCGGTCAACATT
>OMIJ01000249.1 GCA_900299065.1 Hyphomicrobiales bacterium | reverse complement strand
CGGCCTGCCGATCTGCTGGAAGCTGAACCTCGCCTGTCATCGTCATTGCCATGAGAGTCTCCATCCTATTTCGGCCAGAGGGCCGGATCATTTCCCTTCCATCGCAGGCGGAACGCTCGCTTGCAAGAGGCTGGACCAAGCTAAATCAGATCGAACAGGATTGAGAAGCCTCTTATTGCCTCACGCCCCTCACAGGTTTAAGCCAAAATGACGCGTCGGCCTTTCTCGGGCTCTGATATGGTGAGTGATAAATGCAAAAGTTGCTTCGCCTCGATTTGCTCTTCGCTCTTGCTTTGTTCAGCTTGGGGCCTGTTTGGGGGTCCGCTCATGCACAGGTCCGATCAGGGTCGGAGATTAAAATCGGGCTTGGCGCGCCACTCTCCGGGCCCAATGCCAGCATCGGTGCGCAATTCAAAACAGGCGCTGAATTAGCCATTGAAGAGATCAATGCTGCCGGCGGCCTGCGCGGACAAAAAATCACTCTGGTTGCTGGCGATGATATGTCGCGTGCCGAACAAGGTCTCAACATTGCCAATAAGTTCAAAACTGAAGGCGTCAAATTTGTTATCGGCCACTATAATTCGACCCTTTCCATGCAACTTTCTCAAGAGGTCTATGAGCCAGCGGGCATGGTGATGATCACCCCCGCATCAACCAATCCATATTTGACTGAGCGCGGCCTTTCCAATGTCTTTCGACTCTGCGGCAGAGAGGATCAACAAGGCCTTGTCGCCGCCAATTATATCCTCGCCAATCATGCCGACGCCAAAATTGCTATTGTTCACGACAAATCCGCCTATGGCAAAGGCCTCGCTGATGATGTGCGCAAAGCAATGAATGCCAAGGGCCAGATTGAAGTGCTCTACGAAGGGCTGACAGCAGGGGAAAAGGATTTTTCGCCACTTGTCGCGCGCATCAAAGCCTCTGGTGCTCAAATGCTTTTTTGGGGCGGGTTGCAAACAGAGGGAGCCATTCTGGTGCGCCAAATGCGCGAACAAGGCCTGACCACGCAGATGATGGGCGGCGATGGTTTTGCCAGTGCTGAAATTGCCAGCCTTGCAGGCGCCGCAGCCGAAGGTGTGATGATGATTCTTCCCCCCGACCCGAGCCGCCATCCCGCTGGCCTGCCCTTGCTCAAACGATTGGAAGCGAAAAAGCTCAGCCCTGAAGCCAATATTTTCTATGCCTATGCCAGCCTTCAAGTACTCAAACAAGCCGCAGATGCCGCTCAATCACTCGATCCCGCGCTTGTGAGCAAGGCTATGCATTCAGGAATAACCTTCGACACAATGATTGGCCGCTTTGCCTTCAATCAAAAGGGCGATCGCAAGGATGAGGATTTTGCAGTCTATATCTGGAAAAAGGGATCAGACGGCAAATTCAGTTTCTTTGAGCGCTGACCTATCAGCCCAGTTTTGCAAGATCCGGAAAAGTGTCCAAGAGCCAGAAGCTGATTGTCGTTAAGCCCCCCGTCAGAAAGGCCAGACCCGTTGCAATCAGCAAGACCCCGACCACACGCTCCATCAGCGCAAAATGCCGTTTGAACCTATTGATAAAGCCAAAGAACGGCTCAATGGCCAAGGCCGCCAGAAGAAACGGGACACCCAGACCGGCCGAATAAAAGGCGAGCAAAACCGCCCCCTGCCCAACCGTCTCTTCTGAAGAAGCAACAGCAAGGATTGCCGCCAATATCGGACCTATGCAGGGCGTCCAGCCAAAGGCAAAGGCCAGACCCATGACATAAGCACCCCAGAGCCCGACAGGCTTTTGCACCTCCAGCCGCGCCTCGCGATACAGAATGGCAAGCCGGAACACACCTAGAAAATGTAATCCCATTAAGATGATGGCTAATCCGGCCGCATAGCTCAGCACATCCAGATATTGGCGAATGATTTGACCAAAAATTGAAGCTGTTGCCCCCAAAGTGACAAAGACGGTGGAAAAGCCTGCAACAAACAATCCTGCGGCAATCATGACATCCCGCCGGGCAGGCCCCACTTTCTCACTGGCCAGCTCTTCCAAACTCGTCCCGGCGATGAAGGTCAGATAGGGCGGCACAAGCGGCAGCACACAGGGGCTCAAAAAGGATAAAAGGCCAGCCATTGTGGCTGCTGAAAACGTCACTTCGCTGGCCATGCAATCCTCACTAGAAACATCTGCCCCTTACATAGGGCTGAAGCCAGAGGTTTCAAAGCCACCGGGTGGAACGGCCGAAATGAGGCCAAAATGCAGAATCCACAGGCACTTTGCCAGATTGATGGACTCTGCCGCCCCCCCATGATACCGCCCAATCTTCAGCTGTCGCGACTGTGTTCCCCCAACCGAGTGAAACCCATGTCCACTTCGATGCGCGCAAGGCCCATCAAAATCCTTCCCTCGATCTTGTCCGCCGATTTTTCGCGTCTAGGCGAGGATGTGCGTGCCGTCATGCAGGCGGGTGGCGATATGGTCCATGTTGACATTATGGACGGCCATTTCGTGCCCAATATCACCTTTGGTCCCGATGTGATGAAAGCCATTCGCCCGGTCACCGACAAACTCTTCGACGTGCATTTGATGATTTCACCCGTCGATCTCTATTTGAAAAATTTTGCCGATGCTGGCGCCGATATTCTCACAATCCATGCGGAAGCCGGACCTCATGTGCATCGCTCCTTGCAAACCATCCGCGCAATGGGAAAGAAAGCGGGCATAGCCATCAATCCCGGTACGCCGGAATCTGTGGTGGAACCTGTGCTCGATGATGTTGATCTGATCCTCGCCATGACCGTCAATCCGGGCTTTG
>OMIJ01000248.1 GCA_900299065.1 Hyphomicrobiales bacterium | reverse complement strand
GGCCGAATTCGCGTCCTTGTCGCAACAGATATTGCGGCGCGTGGCATTGATATTGATGGCGTCACACATGTGATCAATTATGAATTGCCGGATGTTCCCGAGGCCTATGTGCATAGAATTGGTCGTACAGCGCGTGCGGGAGCTGAAGGCGCGGCCGTTTCGCTGTGTGATTCTGGAGAGCGCGATCAATTGCGTGCGATTGAAAAATTGACGCGACAAAGCTTGCCATCCATTGATCGACGCAGTGATCCATCCTCTGACGTTTTCGAGAAGAGACGAGCCCCTGAGCCACGCACAACGGCGAACAAAAGTTTTCGCCAGCATCCGCGCTCCCATGATCAGGGCCACAAAAGTGATGCCTCGCGGCCGCATGAGCGCAGTCAGGATCGCGGACCGGACAGAAGCCAAGAAAGAACCAGCGCAAAACCGCGTGCCTTTCATAAAGGCCGCTCGCAGAATGAGGCTGGTAGAAGCCAGTTTCGTGGCGCTTCCGCTAAGCCCTCGAGTCATAGAGCACCAAAGCGCACGGGTGCTTAGGAAGCTCTGAAGGCTTGCGAAGGTCATCAGATCTTCTCAAGCAGCAGAGCAGCGCCCTGACCAACGCCAACGCACATGGAGGCTAGACCATAGCGTCCATTGCCATGCGCCAGTTCAAGAGCCAATGTGCCGGCAAGACGCGCGCCAGACATGCCCAGGGGATGCCCCAAAGCGATTGCGCCGCCATTGGGATTGAGGCGCTCATCATCATCGGCCATGCCAAAAGCCCGTGTGCAAGCCAGAACCTGCGCCGCAAAAGCTTCATTAATTTCGATCTGCGCAAGATCCTTGATCGTGAGGCCCTGTTTGTTGAGTAATTTCTGGCTCGCAGGCACTGGGCCATAACCCATAATGCGCGGCGCAACGCCAGCAGATGCAGCGCCCATGATACGTGCTTTGGGCACAAGGCCATGTTTGCGCATGGCCGAACTGGAAGCCAGAATCAAAATCGCAGCACCATCATTCACGCCCGAGGCATTGCCCGCTGTGATCGTGCCATCAGCGCGCACAATGGGACGCAATTTGTTTAGAGATTCAATCGTTGTACTGCGCGGATGTTCATCTTTGCTAATGGTGATTATTTGTCCGCGGCCCTGCGCGACTTCAACGGTAATTATTTCCTGCGCGAGTCGACCATTGGCTTGTGCAGCCGCGGCGCGTGATTGTGAGCGCAGAGCAAATGCATCCTGATCAGCTCGGGTGATTTTATAATCATCGACCAGATTTTCCGCCGTCTCGGGCATTGAATCTGTTCCATAGGCTTTCTGCATCAGCGGATTGATAAAACGCCAGCCAATTGTTGTGTCATAAATCTCTGCCTGACGAGAAAAGCCAGAGGTCGCTTTGGGCAGGACAAAGGGGGCGCGTGACATGCTTTCAACACCGCCGGCCAATGCCAAGTCCATATGGCCTGATGCAATGGCTCTTGCTGCACTGATGACGGCTTCAAGCCCCGAGGCGCATAAACGATTGACGG
The DNA here is from genome assembly GCA_900299065.1 of Hyphomicrobiales bacterium. GTDB lineage: Bacteria > Pseudomonadota > Alphaproteobacteria > Rhizobiales > Beijerinckiaceae > Terripilifer. The sequence goes on along the minus strand of OMIJ01000248.1, from coordinate 2,063 downwards.
TAACGCCGGGCACAGTTTGCGGCAGACCTGCCAGAAGAAGAGCCATGCGCGCCACATTGCGATTATCTTCACCAGCCTGATTTGCGCAGCCAAGCCAGACTTCTTCGATCAGTGCCGGGTCTAGAGAGGGATTACGCGCCAGAATGGCTTTGATCGGTAGAGCTGCCAGATCATCGGCACGAAGGGAAGATAAGTCTCCCGCATAGCGCCCAATGGGTGTGCGTACATAATCGCAAATGAAAACGTCTGCCATGGCCCTTCAGGATGAATGAATAATCCTGCCTCTCACGATCAAGGCTTGGGCTTAGCTTCAATGGCCTAGAAGATCAATCAGCCTTGCCGAGGTCTTATCTTCAAGGCAGAAAGATTGATCATTTAGCCGGATATTTCTCGCAGATCGCCGCCGCGCCTTTAAAATAGGCTTGGCAAATCTCTTTGGTGGGCGCGCCCGCTCCCTTCACTTTGGTGGCAATATAATCGGCAATCGCCTCAACTTCGAAGATTTGTAAAGGCGTATTGGGCACGGGTGGCTTGTCATTGCCAATCTCATCGGCTGTCACGCCATAACAACGCTTATCGGTATAGGCGAATTTATCGAAATGAGGCATGGCCGTGCCCGGACGCCCGCATTTGATCACCTCAAGAATCTGATCCCGATCCAAAATAGTTTCACGCAGATTGGCTGCAGCTCCATCAGAATGTTCATCGCCATGGCCATCAGCGGCCCAGCCATGGCAGAAGGCACAGCCGGCTTTATTGGCGTAAATATCCATGCCGCGCTGCACAGATTCTTGCGCTTGAGATGGGCTCATGGCCATTAAACCTATGCCAAGGCCGAGCATGAAGACTGTCTTTTGCATGGGGAAATAGGGGCGCATTACTCTCCTCCAAAGCCTGTGTATTATTTGTCGTCAGCAGGAATTGATAATCCCGATCCGACTGTTATCATGAGTACATAATATCCATTGCAGCTGCAGTGACAAGACCATGGGGATCGAATGGCAAAGCTTGGCTTAGTTCAGGATTCAAGACATATCTTCCGGTCAGCGATATTCAGCCTTTGTTTTATGTTCCTAACTTCGGCTTATGCGGAAAACACTTCTTCCTCAGCTGATCGCAATACTTTTCTTGCCGGTCAGATTAAAGATTGTCCCGGTTGTGATCTTACCGATGCGCAATTGCAAAGACGTGATCTTTCCGGGGCTGATTTACGAGGGGCTAATCTATCTTATGCCAGTCTGCACCGTGCCAATCTGCGCAATGCCAAGCTGGAAGGGGCAAATCTCAGCGGCGCCAATCTTAATAAAAGCAATTTTCAACAAGCCAATCTCACCAGAGCTGATCTGTCGAATGTTCTCATGTATGAGGCTGATTTCAGCGCGGCTAAATTAGACGAGGCCAAGATCATTGACACTCGGGCGCAACATGCACGCCTGGCGCAGACGAGTATGAAAAAGGCGCAATTGATTGGTTCGTTATTGAGAGGTACGAATCTGACGGGAACAGATTTGTCAGATGCAGATTTGGCGCGCACGAATTTTGAAGAAGCCTTGTTGAGGCGGGCAAATTTATCAGGTGCTCATCTCTATGGCGCGGCTTTTCAAAAAGCCAAACTGAATGAGGCTAATCTCTCAGGTGCTCATGGAACGCAAGTTGATTTTCAAGCGGCTGATTTGCGAAATGCTGATTTGACAAATGCCGATTTGCAAGGCTGTCGGTTTAGTCAGGCGAATATGGATGGAAGTAAACAGGGTGGATTGAATTGGGCTGGCTCACTCATGCCCGACGGTCGCGAGCATGAGTGAGCTTTGGTATTAGTTTGATAGGCCTGCTCTCTGACCATAGGGATCTTTGTACATTTCAAAGCGCGCCGTGCTTGTGAACGCATTAGTTTCAATTTTTCCCGTATTGGGATCAATATTTGTTTGCCCTTTGCGGCGCAAATAACGTTGCTCGCTTAAATAGCGGATTGAGTCTTGTGATTTCACGCAGCGGTTTTTGACAAAGTCATCGCCAACCGGAGATTCTCCTTCTTCTGCGGGCAGATCAACGCATGTCCAATC
>OMIJ01000247.1 GCA_900299065.1 Hyphomicrobiales bacterium | reverse complement strand
TTATATGAGGCAAAGTGCTGGCATTGGAGGAGGCCCAATCCACGCCCGTCACATCATCCTCAAGCTGGTTGTAATCTGGCAAAGTGCGCATGGCATGGGCGCCGAGGAAATTCTTCACCGAAACCGACAGGACTGAGGGAAAATTGACCCCCTCTTTGGGATTGCCTGAGGCCAGACGCACGGAAGAAAGCTGTTGAACGGGCGTGGTGCCGTCAGCCTTCAACAGCTTGTATTCTTTTTTTGTGCGTCGCAGCAATGAGACGTCTGGCTGCCAGAGGCGTGCCATTGTGCCGCCTGGAATGACGAAAGGCATGTCATCGGCAAAAGTGCCGGGTGTCTTGGCCTTGATGTCGGCAAGCTGCTTCTGCGCCCGCTCGATCAAAGCTGCATTGCGCTGCGCTTGCGCCGCCAGAAAGGCTTTACGAAACGCCTCTGGATAAGTGCCTTGGCGCTTCTCAAGATCATAGCCATTTTGCGGGTCAAAGAGATCGAGCGCTTTGGTGCGCTGCGAGGGCTTGCTCTCATCGCCAACCGCAGGGTCAATATAAGTGAGTGTTGCGAAGGCATCTCCCAAATGGGGATCCATCAAAATAAGCCCGTCCGCCTTGGGTAAATCGCGAACGAGTGCGTCTTCGCAGGGCATGAGTTTTTCAGCGCCTTTACAGGCTGCGGAGCCATTTTGCGCAATGTTCTGATAATAGCTCATCATGGGCGCGCCGGCACTGTGGCCGATCAGGACAATTTTATCGACGCCTGAGACTTTCTTGACCCGCTCTATGGCTGCCTTGATCGTCGGAAAGAGCTTTTCGACGCTCTCATAACCATATTGATTGTTGGTATAGGGCGTATTTGAACAAATGACCGTATAGCCGCGATCAGCCATATTGGCGCAGCTCGAATGGGTAATATAGCCCGAATAGGGATGGATGGTGACCAAGGCAATATGCGCCTTGGCGCCGCGCTCGGCAGGCTCATAAATCATCGCCGGCATTGAGGGGCCAAGGTCAACAAAGGTCGTTTTATAGGCCGCCTGAGCAAATCCCGTCAGACCGCCGGCAAGCAAGAGCTGGCCCAGAACAAATGTTCCAACACAGCTGGATTGAATTTTACGGATCATTTTATCCCCCCTGACCAATAATTTGGCCGCAGGATAGGTCCGGCCAGCGCAAAGGTCCAGCTTGCCGCAGCTCTTTGATCCGACTTGTTGACACATTCCAAAGCTTGGCCCAAACACGTTCCAGATCAAGCCATCTGGAGGATAAAATGCCGCACGATCTCAAGGACGGATCCGACAAGGCCCAGCATTGGCATGAGCCAGCCGGCCTGAAGAAAGCCGGTTTGGGTGAATTCAAGAAACAACCCACACCCTATGATGCCTGGATGGAATCGCAGGGCATTCCCGTCTTCCGGGATATAGGCATTTCAAAGGTACAGAATCTGCCGCTCGTGCCCTGGAAGCGCACAGGTGGGCGCGGGCATTTCATCCAGCTCTATGGCACAGAGACGAAGTGGGGCTGCTATGTGGTCGAAATTCCGCCCGGCGGCGCGCTCAATCCTGAAAAACATATGTTTGAAGAAATATTCCTCGTCATCGAGGGGCGCGGCTCCACCGAAGTCTGGCAGGAAGGCGACACAAAGAAGCATGTATTCGAATGGCAGAAAGGATCGATGTTCTCGATTCCCATGAATGCCATGCATCGCCTCGTTAATGCCACATCGGGCGGCGCTTTGCTGCTGGCTGGCACGACTGCGCCCAATGTGATGAACATGATCAACAATGTCGATGCTGTGTTCGACAATCCCTTCATCTTCCGCGATCGCTTTTCGGGTGCTGATGATTTCTTCAAGCCCAAGGATGATATTGAGGCAGATCCTGTGCGTGGCCTTGCCATGCGCCGCACGAATTTCATTCCCGATGTGATCAATTGCGAATTGCCACTGGATAATCGCCGCTCGGTTGGTTATCGCCGCGTCGAGCCCTTTATGACCAATAATCAATTCTATTTCTGGATTGGTCAGCATGAGAATGGGCGCTATTCAAAGGCGCATGCGCATACATCCGCAGCCATTCTGATTTGCCTGAAGGGCAAGGGCTATACTTATTCTTGGCCAGAGCGCTGCGGCCCAACGCCATGGAAAGATGGCCATGCGCATGAAGTGCGCAGGCTTGATTATGAGCCTATTGGCATGGTCACGGCTGCACCCGGCGGCGCGCGTTGGTATCATCAACATTTCAGCGTCTCTAAGGATGATTTCCGCCTGACGGCTTGGTTTGGACCGCATAATCCGGGCCGCGATCCGGGCGCGCCGGGTGAGAAACATACCGATTATACGGCCATTGATTTGGACAAGGGCGGCACAGCTATTCCATATTACATGGAAGATCCCTATTTGCGGCGCGAATATGAGGAGACCCTCAAGCGCAATAATGTCGAATGCCGCATGGATCCCAAATGGTATGATAAAGCGACAGCCCCGACCAATATGAAAGATGTCGTCTAATCCTCTTATCCTGCGCTGGTACGGATTGATTTCATGAGTGAAGAACAAATTGGCGGACGTATTTTTTTCTCCAATGTGAGGCGCAGCCTCGAAGAGGAAGACGAAATTCGTCTGGTCAGTGTGGGAGTGGATATTGGTTCCTCCACCTCGCATTTGGTGTTCTCGCGTCTGGTGCTGGAACGCTTGGACAATCGCTATATCGTGTCTGAGCGTGAAGTTGTGCATGAATCCGAAGTGCTGCTGACACCCTATGCCGATGATATGACGATTGATGCGGCCAAGCTTGGCGCTTTCATTGATCGTCAATATGAATTGGCGCAGATTGATCCTGCCGCCATTGATACAGGCGCGCTGATCCTGACCGGCGTTGCGGTTCGGCGCAGCAATGCGCGCGCTATTGGCGAATTGTTTGCCGCCCAGACCGGCAAATTCGTCTCGGTGAGCGCGGGCGATGGGCTTGAGACTACGCTGGCGGCTTTTGGCTCTGGTGCAGCGGCACGATCCATTCGTGAAAAGTCGCGAGTGATGAATATCGACATTGGCGGCGGCACATCGAAAATTGCGGTTTGCGAGAATGGCGAAATCGTCGATATGACTGCTGTTGATGTGGGTGCTCGTATTGTCTCGTTTGATGCCGATGGCAAGGTTACGCGTGTTGAAGAGGCAGGCAAACGCTTTGCGAGCGAGGCTGGTTTTGAACTCGCGCTCAATGGCATGATTAGCGATGAACAGCGTAATGCCATGGTTGAGCGCATGGCTGATCGTTTGTTCGAAACCATATCGCAGCCGGCTCTTAGCCCGGAAACAAAGGGCTTGTTGCGACTCGATCCTCTGGTCAATGCCCGCAAACCTGATGCGATTACCTTTTCCGGCGGCGTATCG
>OMIJ01000246.1 GCA_900299065.1 Hyphomicrobiales bacterium | reverse complement strand
GACCACCGAGATCTACACAAGGAGTATCGTCGGCAGCGTCAGATGTGTATAAGAGACAGTAGCATTGGCTAATGCTGACCGCCATGATTAAGACACAGCTAAGCCCATCCTCTTGCATTTTGACGCGCGAAGATCCGGGCCTCCAAAACAAAAATGCCCGGCACAGCCGGGCATTTTAGGGATTTGTTTTAACTTACTTGACCGCTCGATTTGCAATCAAATCATCAACTACGCTGGGATCGGCCAGAGTCGATGTATCCCCCAAGGCGCCCACTTCATTCTCTGCAATCTTGCGTAGAATGCGGCGCATGATTTTACCCGAGCGTGTCTTGGGCAGACCCGGTGCAAACTGGATCACATCGGGTGAGGCAATCGGGCCAATTTCGCGGCGCACCCAATTGACCAATTCCTTGCGCAAATCTTCTGAGGATTGCTCACCTGTCATCAAGGTCACATAAGCATAAATGCCCTGCCCCTTGATTTCATGCGGATAACCAACAACGGCTGCCTCGGCCACTTTCGCGTGAGCGACAAGGGCGCTCTCGACTTCCGCTGTTCCCATACGATGACCGGAGACATTGATCACATCATCGACGCGGCCCGTGATCCAATAATAGCCATCTGCATCACGCCGACATCCATCACCCGTGAAATAAGTGCCTGGATAGGTCGAGAAATAAGTCTGCACAAAGCGCTCGTGATCACCGAAAACGGTACGCATTTGTCCTGGCCAGGAATCGGTGAGAACGAGATTGCCTTCACAGGCGCCTTCCAATGTCTTACCATCGGCATCGACAATGCGTGGCTGCACACCAAAGAAGGGAAGCGTTGCAGAACCGGGCTTGAGCGCTATTGCGCCAGGCAAAGGTGTGATGAGAATGCCGCCGGTTTCCGTCTGCCACCATGTATCAACAATTGGGCAGCGATTTTCGCCAACAACGCGATAATACCATTCCCATGCCTCAGGATTAATCGGCTCACCCACAGAGCCCAAAAGACGCAAGGAGGCGCGGCTGGTTTTCTTCACGGCCTCCTCGCCAGCGCCCATCAAGGAGCGAATGGCAGTGGGAGCTGTGTAGAAAATATTGACCTTGTGTTTGTCAATCACTTCCCAGAATCGTGACATGCTTGGATAATTGGGAACGCCTTCAAACATCAAAGTCGTCGCGCCATTGGCGAGCGGGCCATAGACAATATAACTGTGGCCTGTAACCCAGCCCACATCTGCCGTGCACCAATAAATATCACCTTCGTGATAATCGAACACATATTGATGTGTCATCGATGCATAGACGAGATAGCCCCCCGTCGTGTGCAAAACGCCCTTGGGTTTGCCGGTTGAACCTGAAGTGTAGAGAATGAACAAAGGATCTTCGGCATTCATCGGTTCAGGCTGATTGTCGGCCGAGACTTTCGCCATCTCCTCATGATACCAGACATCGCGGCCTGCTTGCATGGCGATTTTGCCACCCGTGCGCTTGACCACAATCATGGTTTTCACAGGCGCTTTTTGCGCAGCCGCATCGGCATTGGCTTTGAGGGGCACAGGTTTGCCCCCGCGCAGGCCTTCATCGGCTGTGATCACAATATGACTGCTGGCATCTTCAATGCGGCCTGCCAATGAATCTGGCGAAAAGCCACCAAAGACAATGGAATGAACCGCGCCAATGCGCGCACATGCGAGCATGGCATAAGCAGCCTCAGGAATCATAGGCAGATAAATGGTGACGCAATCGCCTTTCTTGACGCCATGCGCCTTGAGCACATTGGCAAAGCGGCAGACGTGCTCATGCAATTGGCGATAAGTGATATGCTGGGATTCAGTTGGATTATCCCCTTCCCAGATGATCGCTGTCTGATCGGCACGCTTGGCCAGATGACGATCAATGCAATTCATCGCCACGTTGGTGATGCCATCCTCAAACCATTTGATCGAGACATTGGGGGCGTTGAAATTGGTGTTCTTCACCTTGGTGAAAGGCTTGATCCAATCAATGCGCTTGCCATGCTCGCCCCAGAAGGCATCAGGATTTTTGACAGACTGGTCATACATGCCTTGATATTTGGCATGATCCACATAGGCGCGGCTGGCCCATTGACTGGTAACGGGATAAACCTTCTCGGACATTTATGCCTCCCCTGGCTCAGAAGGCTTGATCGCTTCCGGCCTCCAATAACTGATCTTCTTATTATGACAGGCAGGCGGCCCACGACAAGCGATCCCTTGTCACACTTTCGTCAGGGAGCTTCGTGAGGGCGCTAATGGATTTGGCCGGATCCCGCAGATCAGGGGCATTCCTTGGCCACACGCTCAAGGGCTTGGGCAAGACCTGCGAGGATGTAGACATCAGTCAGCTGGCGGTTGCGCAATGAGGTCGCCTTAACGTTTAGCTTGGCACCTTTTTTCAGACTCTCGAGCACAGCGGGCTCTTCAGCGGCATTTTTGATCCACAGATTGCCGCCTTTTGCCGTCATGACAATTGATTTACCCCCGACGATCTCCATGCTGGGGGTCGTGCCAGCTTTGACATCAAAGCCAAGGGTAATAGAAATTTCATTACGCACCGCCTGACCGGGCCTTGTGCTGATAAAGGCAAAGGCCGGATCGCGGTTGAGCCCGGCAGGCAGACGCTCTTTAGGCTGGGAGAGGACATAGCAGGTCTTCTGCGCCCCCGTACCCGCCGCATAGGCACCCCAATCGCCAAATGTAGCCAAAAGCGCTGGCTTGCTTCCCTCTGGCTTGGCCGGAACCGGTTTGGCCGAGGCGGCCGCTGCCGGCTTGGTAGTTGTAGGCTTGGCAGCATTAGGGTTGGCAGGTGCAGGCTTGGTTGCTGCGGGTTTGGATGGGGCAGGTTTGGCTGTTGAGGGTTTCGCCGGTGTCGTCTTAGCCGGGGCCGGTTTTGCTGCCGCAGGTTTGGCGGCGGCTGGTTTCGCGGTTTCTTCCTTGGGCTTTTGCGCTTGCGCCTGGGCCTGAAGCGAAAAAAAGGGCAAACAAGCCAGAAGCCCAGCGAACAGGCTTTGGCGGATTAAGAATGCAGCCTTTGATTTTGACCGGGCGCGTTGCAGATCTGAGCGAATCATTGGCGCAGATTACTCTGCCGGGGCCCATTTTGGCGAGGCCTCTGTGCCAGTTTGATCGATGGCCAATGCCCCTTACCGACCGATCAGCGTTTGATTTGAAGCTGGCAAGCCATTGATATGGGGTTCCACCCTTGGTCATTCCATGCGAAACTGGGAACTTGATCTGCCCTCTCCATGAGGCTGACCGAGATGAAGAGAGACCTTCTTACCAATGTCGTCCAGCGCCTCCCAACACGCTGCCCTTGTGGCACTTGTCGCGCAGAACCGCGACCGTGAGGCTTTTAGCCAATTATTCGACCATTTCGCTCCCCGTATTCAGGCTTTCATGATGCGCCAGGGCAGTGATCGGAGCGCCGCCGAGGAATTGACACAGGATGTGATGACCACGCTTTGGCGCAAGGCGGATTTATTCGACCCCGCAAAATCCTCTCTTGCGACTTGGCTCTATCGCATTGCCCGCAATAGACGCATTGATCTGATGCGACGCGAACGCCTGGATTTGGTCGATGCTGACGATAGTTTGTTGGCCATAGCCGATGAAAGCCAGCCCGATGCCTTGGGGATGATTGATGCACAGGATCGTGAAGGCGTATTGCATCAGGCCATGAAAGAATTGCCAAGCGATCATCTCAAACTGGTGCGTCTCGCCTTTTTCGAAGGTCTGTCGCATTCCGAGATTGCCGAGCAAACGGGACTGCCTTTGGGCACGGTGAAATCACGCATCAGGCTCTCTTTCACAAAATTGCGACGCAGTCTTGAAGCGGGCGGCATTGTCGAGGCCACTTAACAATCAACGAGGATAAAATGCGCGCAGCTTTGTGCCAGACTTTTGGCGGCATAGAGAATCTTGTCATTGCTGATCTGCCAGACCCTCTACCAGGTTCGGGCGAAGTTCTGGTGGGCATTCATTATGCGGCACTAAACTTTTTTGATCTCCTGATCATTGCCGGCAAATATCAGGTCAAACCGCAATTGCCTTTTTCTCCGGCAGGTGAATTTTCCGGCCGTGTGCTGGCCATTGGCGCTGATGTGACAGGCTTTGCACCGGGTGATCTTGTCTGCGGTTATTCAGGCTATGGCGCAGCTCGCGAAAAGATTTGCGTCAAGGCTGATGCGCTCTCGCATCTGCCAGCATCCATAAGCGATGAAGCCGCAGCAGGCCTGTCGATCACTTATGGCACGACGATGCATGCGCTCAAGCAACGCGCCCAATTAAGCCCGGGCGAGAGCCTTGCTATTTTAGGAGCATCGGGTGGCGTTGGATTGGCGGCGATAGAATTAGGCCGGCTGATGGGTGCCAAAATCATCGCCTGTGCCTCTTCGCAAGACAAACTGGATTTTGCCAAAAAGGCCGGCGCTGAAGTATTGATTGATTATTCGCGCGAGGATTGGCGCGAGGCTTTGAAAGCCGCCTCACAGGGCCGTGGCATTGATGTGATCTATGATGCAGTGGGCGGGCCTTATACGGAGACAGCCTTGCGTAGCATTGGCTGGAAAGGTCGCCTTCTGGTGGTTGGATTTGCCGCTGGTGATATTCCAAAAATTTCGCTCAACCTGGCTTTGCTG
>OMIJ01000245.1 GCA_900299065.1 Hyphomicrobiales bacterium | reverse complement strand
TGCATCGCTTGGGCCTGTCGGGCCGCGTTAAGGCGCCTTCGCAATCCCAGCCCCGTCCGCGTCCCCAGCGCATTGCCCGAAGCTCAACACCCCGATCTGTGCCTTTGGTACGCGGTAATAATGCTTTGGCCTATGCTCCTCGTATTCATGAGGCCCCGGCCCCCAAGCCCATTGAGGAAGTGCTGATCCCTATGTCCGAGCGGGTCACCATTATGGAGCTCAAGGAAGCCATGTGCCGCTGGCCTTTGGGTGATCCGGCGACTCCGGAATTCCGCTATTGCGGCGGCAAGTCCAATGTTGGTGACTCCTATTGCACCTATCATTCGCGCGTTGCCTATCAGCCAGCACAAGATCGTCGGCGCGAACGCGAGCGTCGGGCCCAGCGCATAGCGTAAGGCTTGTGCCGGCGCCGGGGCGCTGGTTTCAGGATGCAGCTTGGCGTAATTTGCGCCAATGCCGGACCATTTCATAAAGACCGAGCAAGACAAGCCCGGCCAGAAATGGCACCACATAATAAATCAGGCGATAAACCAGCAAGGAAGCAATCAGCGCTTCCTGTGAAGGTCCTTTGATCAGGCTGAGAATGGTTGCCTCAAAAGGACCTAATCCTCCTGGAACATTACTGGCTATGCCCAAGACGCTCCCGGCCAGATAGCTGGCAAGATAAGGGATAAAATCGATCTGGAAATCCTTGGGCATGAGGCTATAGAGCACAAGACTGGCGCACAATATGTCCGCTGCACCAGTCAGGATCTGGCCGATTGTGATACGAAATTGCGGCAATTCAAATGTAACCCCTTGCACGCTGATGCGGCGATGGCTCTTGGACACCCAAGCAATATAGAGGGCTAAGGCGCACAGAACGCCACTACCAATGAGACGGTTCACACTTTCGGGCAGATGAAAGATCAAAATCATCTGATCTGCAGCCAATGAGAAAGTGAGGCCAATTAACAGATAGGCTCCAAGCCAATAAGTAAAACTGGCGATCACAATAAGGCTGGCCACCTTGCCAGCTGGAACCCCGGCTTGCGAATAGATCCAATAGCGAACCGTACTCCCCGTCAAAAGTGAAAACCCAAGCATATTTCCAAAGGCGTAACAGCACAGGGACGACAGCGAAATGACGGGATAGGAGACTTTCATGTCCAATTGCAAAGCAGCAAGGCCGTCATAACCAGTCCAGGCAATAAGCGCGAGACATGTGAACACACCTGCTAGGATAAATTGACTGCGACTAATCTGATCAAGGGCAGTGAGCAGATCGCTCCAATTGATGGAACCAAGCGTTTGCGCGACAAAATAAATCGATAAGCCAAAAATGGTGAGGCTGATCATCGCCGTGACCGGCTTCTTCCAGGATTGTAAACGTGTACTGAGGGACATGAATTTCTCGACTAGATCAGGCGACGAATATGCGCCCACAGGCCACGAAAGGGCCTAAACACAAATTCTACATGATGAGAGCCCGGCTCAACTTTTACGGCGCGGAAGATCACATTAGCGCGCAGGATTTCGCTCTCAATTCCATCGACGCTGGCCACCCACCAAGGATGCCACACGTCATTGAGCACGACATAGCCGCCTTGCGGCGTCTCAACATCAATCTCAATGCGTGTATTGGCATAATGAATGAGTTGAACACGACCTGTCGCAGCGCTGGCAGCAAAGGATTGCGCAGGCGCTTCAAGCAAAACGGTTGTGCGATAATCGACATCCGGCCATTGGCCAGTGGAGATCATGCTGGCAAAATCGGCTTGCTGGCTCTCTGTAGCCAGAAGGACGCGCGGTAAAGCGCGCGGATTTTCGTAAATATAGGCCTCTTGCGTGCGGGCAATCGGGATCAAATCGCCCGCAATAAAGCCCTTGTCCAATTGTTCTGCCGGCACACCCAAGGCCAGCCAGCGAATGCCCAGTAAATTGGCCATAGTGGAGCGATAATGCGCAAATAAGGGAGAGAAATGCCTTTGTTCGGCAATGGCGACATGATCGATAGCGCCAGTGGCTTGTGCAAAATCCTTCTGCACAATGGGATTATAGCCCAGCCAATGATCAAGCCCATGAACCATGCTTGCATTGGGCCATTCAAAGCCCACAGCCGCCAATTCAACACGATCACGATGATTGGGAGCGCTTGTTTCAGCAAGCTTGCGCTTCAAAATCGCTAAGGTCTCATTTTGTGAGGAGCTTCGCAAAATATCATATTGCGATGCCGGCAGAGCGGTTGATTCATTAGGGCCATTGTTCAGACCCAAATCAAGACACATGAACCCAGCCACAATCAGCATGAGCGCGGATGGGTTCATCTTTGGCCAGAAGCGGACCAGAGCCAGAAGAAACATTGCAGACAACAGCAGGGCAGAAGCCAGAAATAAAGCAGGCATGGCTTGAGTGAGCCGACCCTTGTCAAAGGCAACAAAGGCGCAGAAGAGAAAGATCAAAATCAAAACGCCGCTTTCAATCGCCAGTCGCGTACGTGTGCTCTTCGTGTGTTCACGCAAAGCCGCATCAAAACAAAAAGCACCGAGCAATGCGATCAAACCGCCAATTGGAAAGGTTGCATCGGCTGGACGCCGGAACAAATTTATTCCCGGC
>OMIJ01000244.1 GCA_900299065.1 Hyphomicrobiales bacterium | reverse complement strand
TGTGTATAAGAGACAGAGCCGCAAAGACCAGAGCTGTATTCTGCCATCCCATATTGTGAACGAGCGCACCGGCAAAAGGTGAAAACAAAAACTGCCCAAAGGAGCCCGCCGCTGTGCCAAAGCCAAAGGCGATGGATCGGCGCTCTTCGGGCAGCAATTTGCTAAACGCGCCAATCACCAGATTGAACGAACAGCCCGACAGGCCAAAGCCCATTAACACACCCGCTGTCAGATCAAGCATCAGCGGGGTTGATGAATAGGTCATCAAAGCCAAGCCCGAAGCGTAAAGCAACACGCCCGTGATCAGCACGGGGCGTGAACCATAGCGATCAGCAATCGCCCCCGCAAAAGGCTGGCCTGCGCCCCAAAGCAAATATTGAATCGCCATTGCAAAGGAGAAAACATCTGAGCCCCAGCCAAAATCCGTCAGAATAGGGAGCTGAAACACACCCAGCGCCGAGCGCGGCCCAAAGGAAAGAACCGCAATCACACAGCCAGCCGCAATGATCAACTCAGGCGTGGGGCGCCCGTCTGAGGGAATGGAGGAAATAGTCTGTTGCGAGCTGGAATTTGTCTGATGCGACATAATCAATGCACTCGATGCAAATCATCAGAGGAGAGGAAACAACAGCTTTAGCATGCCGGTCATAAATACCAAACCAATTGCGCTGAACCTATAAATTTAGAAATTGGATATAGGATCCTAACGAACTTGATCTTGACTTCTCCAATGTGAGGACTTTGATGCAAGCAAGACTTGGCCCTTGTTAAACCGACAAAGCTAGTAGACAAACTCGGGATGAAAGCTTGAACGGAGGTTGCGGCAATGAAACAGCTTATTTCGATTGTAAAATCCGGCCTAACCAGTTTCTTCTCTCTTCTTGCTTTTGCCGGGCTGCTTGGCTCCAGCGCGATGGCTGATCCAGTTGAGGATTTTTACAAGAACAAGACCATCACTCTGGCGATTGGTTATTCACCCGGCGGCACTGATGATGTGTGGGCCAGATTGGTTGCCAAATACATGTCCAAATATCTGCCCGGACATCCCAATATTGTGTCACAAAATGTGCCCGGCGCAGGCTCGTTGCTGCTGACCAATCAGCTTTATAATACCCAGCCAAAGGATGGCACTGTGATCGGCTTGATCAATCGCGGTGTTCCTTTCGAGCCTTTATTGGGTGGCAAGGAAAGCCGCTTTGACGCAATGAAGTTTAATTATATTGGCAGTCCTGATCGCGATATTCTGGCCTGTGTCATTCGCAATGATGCGCCTGTGCAAAAGCTTGAGGATTTGCTCACAAAAGAAATGATTGTGGGAGCAACGGGTGCTGGGGCTGATAGCCAGACTTATCCGGAAATATTGTCAAATCTGCTCAAATTGAAAATCAAAATCGTCAATGGCTATCCGGGCTCGCGCGATATTCTGTTGGCCGTTGAACGTAATGAAGTGCATGCGGGCTGTGTGAGCTATGACACTGTGGCGCGTGATGCCATGTTCCGCGACAAGCGCAGCCACATTTTGTTTCAGGCTGCTTTGGAAAAAGACGAGCGCATTCCTGATGTGCCATTGGTCACCAATCTGGCGCAAAATGACAATGAGCGTTTGGCATTGCGCCTCTTCATGCAGCGCTCGATGATGGGCCGCCCCTTTGTCGCCCCTCCCGGCGTGCCAGCTGAACGCGTGAAAGCCCTGCAAGATGCTTTTGCACAAGCGATGAAAGATCCTGAGTTCATCGAAGAGGCCAAGAAGTCGAATGTAAACATTCACTATGTCTCGCCTGCAGAGCTGATGGATATTGTCAAAGCCGCCTATGACAGTCCGCCGCAAGTGGTTGATCTCACCAAAAAGGCCTTTGGCAGGCAGTGAAGTACCGGATAGGGCCCGGACCGGCTTTGGTGCCGGGCTCTCCTGCTGGGCTTTCCATCCTGGCTTGGGTCCTTTTTCTTTGCTGCAAAGATGGGGATAAGTCTGATCTGCGAATCCCCTCAGGCAAGCAATTGGTCGCAATTGCCGCTTCGGCTAGACACAGACACGATAAAATCTTTTTTTATGTAATTAAATCAGATAGATAAATAAGAGCGTCCTGATCTTGACACATTCTGGACCCACTCATATACCTGCCTGCGGCTCGCAAGGGCCTGATCTGTGTTTACGGCTCTAGGCGGACGGCTTGAATGTTTGTCCATTGAGCAGTGGATCTGGATTATCTGGCGCTACCGTGGGGCGGGCTATATAGGTTGCCATCTATGCAGCCGAAAGTCAGTCAAACTCCCATGGAAAAGCCCGATAAAGACGATGAAGCCTTGCAAATGAAGGCCCGGCTGGATCGTCTCTCGAGTGCGCTGGAAGCGAAAAACAAAAGTATTTCTTCTGCTTCAGATTCTTCTGATCCGGTTGCAGGCGGGAATATTGGACGGACGATGAGCCTTGGCTTTCGCGTTCTGTCAGAATTTGTGGCGGGTATCATTGTTGGTTGCCTCATGGGTTGGCAATTTGATGAATGGTTCTCGACATCGCCTTTGTTCCTGATCCTTTTTCTGGCATTGGGTACAGCGGCAGGGTTCTGGAATGTCTATCGCATTGCTGCGGCACCCACGCAGCCCGGCAAGACAGACCAGTGACACATTATCATTGCGTGAGTTCACGCATTTAAGAGTTTCAAATGCGCGATCCCGCGCATGTCAAACAAGATCCGGCGCTGAGCGCCTAAATGAGGTTGAGACCGTGGCTGCAGAACAGGCGATCGATCCGATCCATCAGTTCAACATTGTCCCGCTCTTTGCGGATCATGTGGGCACAGTGACATTCACGAATGCCTCCTTATTTATGGTGATCATTGTCGGGCTGATCAGCCTGCTGATGATCTACGGAACATCGACGAGCGCCATGGTACCAGGACGCCTGCAGGCAGCAGCGGAAATGGCTTATGAATTTGTCGCCTCAACCGTGCGCGGTTCTGCCGGCACAGAGGGCATGCGCTTTTTCCCGCTCGTGTTCTCGCTCTTCATGTTTGTGCTCTTCTCCAATCTGGTTGGATTGGTGCCCTATACATTCACCGTCACCAGCCAGATCATTGTCACCTTCGCTTTTGCCGCTTTGGTGATTGGCGTGGTGATTGTCTATGGCGTGATCCGCCATGGCGCACATTTCCTGCATTTGTTTGTGCCATCGGGTGTCGCCCCCGCGCTCATGCCCTTTATTGTGCTGATTGAAGTGATCTCCTTCATCTCGCGGCCGATTTCGCTCTCCGTGCGTTTATTTGCCAATATGCTGGCGGGCCATATCACTCTTAAAGTGTTTGGTGGCTTCGTTACTTTGATGATTGGCGCTGGCGCTTTGACAGCCATTGCTTCCATTCTACCGCTGGCCGCCATTGTAATGCTGACAGCTTTCGAGCTGCTCGTTGCTTTCTTGCAGGCTTATGTGTTCGCCATTCTCACCTGCGTCTATCTCAATGACGCAATTCACCCGGGCCACTAATAAATATCTTAACAACAGATAGTCGGACCCACATCACCTAAGGAGTTAAACATGGATCCTGTAGCAGCTAAATATATCGGAGCCGGTCTTGCCGCTATCGGCATGGGCGCCGCCGCCGTGGGCGTTGGCACCATTTTCGGCAACTTCCTCTCTGGCGCTCTGCGCAATCCTTCTGCTGCTGATGGCCAGTTTGGCCGCGCCTTCATCGGCGCAGCTTTGGCCGAAGGTCTTGGCATTTTCGCCTTTCTCGTGGCGATTATCCTGCTCTTCGTGAAGTAATCTGACCGCGCGCGCCGCATTCGCTGGCGCGCGCTTTTTCTCATTCAAGCAAGCTGGATCTGATCATGGCGGACGAAAAGGGCCATAGCGCAGGAACTGAAGTTCCCGGTGGCGCAGCGCATGAAGGCGGTGCTTTCCCTCCCTTTGACGCGACAACATTCGCGCCTCAGCTGATCTGGCTCGTGATCACCTTTGGTGCGCTTTATCTTTTGATG
>OMIJ01000243.1 GCA_900299065.1 Hyphomicrobiales bacterium | reverse complement strand
GCTCTGGAAGATGCCAAGCTCGCTGGACCTGGATCCTTCCGCTATTTTACCTCACAAATGAGTCAGGTTCGGCGCGATCGTCGCCAAATGGAAATTGATCTGCGCGATGCCATTACACGCGGAGAATTCGAGCTCGATTGGCAAGCGGCTCACCGATTAAGCGATGGGGCTATTCTCTGGCAAGATGCTGAACTCATTTGGGCGCATCCGCGCCGCGGCCGTTTGTCATTTGCTGGCTTCATGTCCTTTGCAGCAGAATTGGGCCTGTCGGGGATTATTGCCGCCTGGTCGGTGCGAGAAGCCTGTGCGCAGATTGCGAATTCAAATCCAAAGACCAGATTATCCATACGCTTGTCAGAGGCCGAGATTGCCGATCCTGCAACGCTCTTATTGATCGTGCGGGCTTTGGATGCCTCGCGTCTTTCGCCTAATAATTTTGAAGTTCGTATTTCAAGTCATATGCTCAATGTTGATCGGGAGGACTCGGGCGCCCTGTGGAAAGCCATCGCAAGTCTGGGTGTTCGGCTATGTGTTGAAATGAATGGCCCTGATCTTCCCTCAATCGATCAATTACGGGCCGCCTCAGTCAATGCCTTGCGCATGAAGGATGAGGTCTGGACGCTTTCAAATCATCAGCTCAGTCTTGCGCGCCTTGTTCAAGCCAGTGAGCTTGCCCGCACTCTGGGCGCTGAATTGAGCATAGAAGATCTGCTGACATCTGAACGTTTGCATCTTGCGCGTAGCGCGGGGATAGATGCGGGATTGGGTCATGGTCTGGCTGAGTTGATTGCAGCTGACCCTGCGCCCGTCGTGACTCGCCTGCCCACGCGCGCGCAAGCAGGGTGATCTGCAATGGATTATTCAAAAATCCCAGTCTCTGAAGATCATTTCTGTCTGGTCATGACAAGTGTGGGAGAAGATCAGCAGGCCCGTCAAATCGCCCGGGCCTTGCTGCAAGACAAACTCGCCGCCTGTATCCAGATTATGCCTGTCGAGAGCCATTATCTTTGGAAAGAGGATATTCAACAAGATAAGGAATATTTATTGCTGATCAAGGCTCGCAAGTCCGATTGGCCAGCGATTGAGGCTTTGATCCGGCGCAACCATTCTTATGAAATTGCCGAAATCCTGCAGCTTGATATTGCTGCCGGTCATGCACCCTATCTGGACTGGATGCAGCACGTCACGCATCGCCAGAGTTAGGAAAAATTCTAGTTATTAGGCCCAGGCCAGCTAAAATCATCGGCACGTCCGGTATGGTCTATTGCGCGCCATTGTGTGAGGGCAGAATTAATGGATGTCTCTATCTCCCCGGGGGAGCGTCGATTGGCCAATTGTGCGCCGGGCGAAAGCGCGGGCGCAGTCAGTAAGATCACCGGGCCAGCTTCAGGTCTTTGCGGTAATTGCGGCACTGGCGCAAGGGAAGGTTGATCTTCCATTTCGCGCGAAGCTTCAAGGGGCGAAGTGAGCTTTTGCGACGGCGCATTAGCGATTTGCGGGGCTTCAATGATCGGGACGACGCTATCATATAATTGGCGCACATCCTTCTCGACGAAATAAGCGAGTTTCCGCGCGCCTGCTTTGGTGAAATGAATGCCATCATTGCTGCGCAAGCGCACCATTTGCCCATTCACATCGGGCCCGTAAAAGGCAAAGAGATTGCGATCATCGACAAAGGCCTCCCACACATCAATGTAAATGGCGCCATATTTTTCTGCCTGCTCCTTGTACATCTGGTTGAGGCTTAGTAGATGCGCCGAGAGTTGATCATTCTTCATCACCGGCATGCCCACCCAAATGAGTGGTATATTTTTAGCCTGAAACTGACGGGCAATGGCAGCTATGCGCTCGCTATAAAGCTCCGACCAGCGGGGTGTGCGCGGATCAAGGCTGGCATTGCCCTCGCGCAGATTCTGTTTGTCATTGCTGCCAATCATCATCACGCCAAGATCAATCTTGTCGGAGCTATTGAGTAAGTCGGAAGTTGTCTTGTCCCAATCCTGAAAGGCTGTTTGTACAAGACCACTGGCATCGCGGGCTTTGCGTAAAATATTAATTCCCGGCCTGTCGGCCAGAGCCTCTTGCAGGCCTGCCGCCAGCCATTGCGCGACATTATCGCCGATAACCAGCACGGAATAGCGTCGCGCAGCAAGCCCATTGAGTGCTTTGTCCTGATTTTGTTGCGCTTGAGGATCATCTGTATTGAGTGGCAAGCCATTGCTATCGCTGAGCGGCACTTCAATCGCAAAGCCCGGACGCGGTGCGGCGCGGCGAATGAGATGGGTGGGCTTTTGCTTGAGAGTATTGCGCTGTTGCCTATCCCGTTCCTGATTCCAGAAGGTCGCAGGGCTATCGTCATATTGCGCAATGACACCTGAACCACTCGTCACAAGAATGAGAGCTGCGGCGAAGATCAGGTTCAGGCGGGTGAAGAAACCACGCATGGCCATTGTCTCGTCAAAAGGGGAACAGATAAATCTTATGATCAGGGATTTTTGCGCATTCTGTCAAGCAAGGTGGGATTGGCATAGCCATCAGCTTTAAGTCCGATAATGCGCTGATAAGCGCGTATGGCCGCCTGAGCGCGATCACCAATGCGCCCGTCAGCCTCCCCCACATCAAAGCCTTTGCGGGCCAATATGCTTTGCAATTCGATGGTTTCAGCCTTCGTCAGTTGCTTATCCTGCTTTGGCCATTGACCCTTCAATGGCGGCGCGCCCGCAAGTCGATCAGATAAAAGTCCAACGCCCAGCGCATAATAATTCGAATTATTATAAGTCTTGATCACTTTGAAATTGGCGGTCAGCAAAAAGGCGGGGCCTTTGAGCCCATAGGGCATATAAAGTGAAGCTTCCCCCATTATGGGCAATGGTTCGCCATCGCCTCTTTGCACTCCGCGCCCGGACCATTGCGCAAAGCTCTCTGACTTTTGAAGATCATAGGCTGAGACATCAAACTCTTTTGGCAGGATCACTTCCATGCCCCAGGGCAGATCCTTGTTCCAGCCATTCTGTGAGATAAAATTGGCGCAGGAGGCTAATGAGTCAACGACATTGGTCCAGATGTCCTTATGGCCATCCCCGTCATAATCGATCGCATATTTGAGAAAGCTGGAAGGCATGAATTGTGTTTGCCCCATAGCCCCGGCCCAGGAGCCTTTCATGGCGGATGATTCAATATGGCCCTGCTGCAAAATCTGCAAAGCAATCAGCAATTCATTGCGAAAGAAATCGTCGCGATAACCTGCATGCGCCAAAGTTGCCAAAGCCCGAATGACCGATTCACCGCCTGTGAAAGCACCAAAATTTGACTCCATCCCCCAGACAGAGAGGACAATGTAAAGATCTACACCATAATCCAGCTGAATCCTTTGCAGGGCCTCGGCATAATCTCTGCCGCGTTGCAGACCTCGTTGAATGCGTGAGGGCGTGATCGCGCCATCCAGATAGTCCCACAGCGGTTTGACAAATTCCGCTTGCTGTTTGGTATGCGCCAATATGCTCGGGCTAGGCGTTAGTCCGGCAAAAGCCGCATCAAAAATGGGGCGCGAAATGCCTGCCTTTTGCGCATCAATCCATAGATTACTGACAAAAACATCAAAACTTGTTGTGGCGTTCAGCTTTTGCGGGGCAGCGCATAGCATTGCGGGCTGGACCAGCACTGCGGCGAGAAATAGCCCGCGTGCAAAAGGGCTCAACAGATCAGTCAATGAGATTGAATATCTCAAAAATTTGCCAGAGCCAGCCTTTAGGCTTCGCCACATGAAATCACCTCTGCCGGTCAGCTCTGCATCGAATCGCAAAGCATTTAAACATTTCAACGGGCAGTTAATATGATCTTTCTCGCGCGCGTCTAAAGGGCGTGTGAGGGCCAAGCTTCAGCGCACCCCGGCACATAATCTATCAAGATCGATGAAATAATCAGGATAGGTTTTTGCCGTGCAGCCGGGATCGGCAATTTTAATCCCCTCCTGCCGCAGTCCCAAAAGGGCAAAGCTCATCGCCATACGATGATCATCATAGGTCGCCACAATACCGGGGTTGATGGGGCCGGGATGGATTGTCATGCCATCATCATGTTCTTCGACCTGCAGGCCAAGGCGGCGCAATTCGGTGACGACTGCGCTCACGCGATCTGTTTCTTTCAGCCGCATATGCGCAACATTTCTGATGCGTGTCGGACCTTTCGCAAAGGGCGCGACGCAAGCCAAGGTTTGCGCCGTATCGCTGATCGCGTTCATATCAATATCAATGCCCGTCAATGGGCCACCAATCACGCGGATTGAATGAGGGCCATAGTCAGCCCGGCATCCCATACGCACCAAGGCATCGACAAAATGCACATCACCCTGCAAGGCATTGCGATGCAGGCCCTCAACTGTAATGTCTCCACCCGTCACAGCGGCCAGCGCAAAGAAATAACTTGCCGCCGAAGCATCGGGCTCAATGTCATAATCCGAGCCCTGATAGGGGCTTGCCTTAATCGCAAACACATTAGGCCGCGGCTCACGCACCTGCGCGCCAAACTGCTTCATATTGGCAATGGTCATGTCGATATAGGGCCGCGAGACAAGATGGCCCGTCACGCTCAGCTCAACATCCGATTGCGCACAAGGCGCTGTCATTAAAAGTGCACTCAAATATTGGCTTGATAAATTGCCCGCTACACGCCAGGCGCCACCTTTGAGGCCATTGGCTCTGATCAGCACAGGCGGGCAATCCGTGCCCAATTCGCACTCAATGGAAACGCCAGCCTCGCTCAATGCTTTTACCAGCGGTGCAATGGGGCGCTCGCGCATGCGTGCATTGCCATCCAGCCGGAATTGGCCTTCGCCCAGAGCGCACATTGCCGTCAGAAATCTGATACTCGTGCCGCTATTCTCCAGCCAGAGATCAGCCCCTTTGACGCCGATCTGCCCGCCGCAACCTGTCAGCTCAATGCTTTTGGCGACAAGATTCTGACTAACGGGCAGGCCCAAACGGCGCAGGCTCTCGATCATCACCTGCGTATCCTTACTATCCAATACGCCGGTCAGCTTTGTGCGCCCCCGAGCCAAAGCAGCAAGGATCAAAGCGCGATTGGTCAAGCTTTTTGAGCCCGGCGGGCGAATGGAGCCAATGACAGGCCCGCGAACGGGCTGAATGGCCAGTGCTTCCATTTGGGCATTAGAATATGTGTCAGATGGCATGGGTTCCAACAGCAGGTTCAGACGATCTGAAAAGGAGAGGACGGAGCGCTCTGTCTCTCTCATAGACTATTTTGCCGCCAATGGGACCCCTGAACTGTGTTGGGCCTCGCCTTTGGGCTAAATTTCCCTTCCGGCCAATCCAAGCTATAGAGGGTTATCTCAAGCCGCAGAGGTAGCTATGTCCACATTCCGCGCCATTCGCATCGATAAGACCGAGACGGGCACTCATTGTGCCTATGCCGATTTTGATCGCGCTGAATTGATGGAGGGCGATGTCACTGTGCGGGTTAGTCATTCCTCTATCAATTACAAGGATG
>OMIJ01000242.1 GCA_900299065.1 Hyphomicrobiales bacterium | reverse complement strand
GCTGTCACTTTGAGAGGCGTGACAAGGCCGCACATGCCCGGCCCATCAATCTCTCGCGCAGGCTGAACATAAGCAGAGAAGGCGACACGCTTTTCAGCAAGGCACATTTTCTCGGCCTGATCACGCCAAGCCGGACGCTGGGCGCGCTGAAACCATCCGCAGCCGCCAACGCTCAACAAAAGGACTGCCAGAGCAGTCAAGGCCAATACACGACGCGCCATGGCCTGATTTAGCCCCAATGGGGTTAATCAAGCGCCAAGGAACGCGGTTAATGAAAGGTTAGAACCAAGCCTGCCTGCACATAGCCAAGCCAAACCTGACAATAAAAGGCCGGATTGGTCGTTATTTTGTCAAATTTGACCTAGAAAATCGACAAATCAGGTCAATCTAGCCTTGATAGTTGGGAGATGTCCCTCCCATATAACTTATGTCCCGACTTTAAGCGGGATTGAAAAGGGAGATCACACGTGTTCGGACCTCGTTCGATGCGAAATTTATCAGTTCTCATGCTAGCCGGCGCTTTGGCACTGATGCCTACGCTGGCGGAAGCCCGGGCAGGACTAGGCAGCTCTTCGGGTAGCCGTGGTTCGCGCACCAATGCGGCTCCCGCACCAACTACTACTGCTCCAAGTGCCGCACCTATGCAGCGCTCTGCGACACCGCAAAATCAACCCGGCGTCAGCCAGACCCCCAATGCAGCCCCTTCTGCGGCGCCCGCAGCTAATCCGGGCTTTTTTGGCTCGGGCTTTGGACGCGGCCTGATCGGCGGACTGTTAGGCGCAGGCCTGATTGGCATGTTGTTTGGCAATGGCCTGTTTGGCGGGCTGGGTGGCATTATGTCCATTTTGGGCCTGTTCATTCAGATCGCTTTACTGGTCTTCCTGGTCAGAATGGCAATGGCTTGGTATGCGCGCCGGCAAATGGCGCCAGCCGCTGCCTTTAATGGGCCCAATAGCGCTTCTTTCGACACTTCTGCGCCCAATGGGCAGAGCTATTCTGGCGGCTCAGGTCCTACCCATTCAGACAGAAACGCACAGGCTGCCGCACAGCCGGTCACCACTCAGGCTCTGAACCTGAATAAGGAAGATTTCGATAGCTTCGAGCGTCTGCTGGGCGAAGTTCAGCATGCTTATGCAGATGAGAATATCGAAAAATTGCGCAAATTGGCGAGCGTCGAAATGGTCTCCTATTTCGCTCAGGATATTGCCGAAATGCTGCAAAAGAATCAGGCCAATCGCATTACAGGCGTACGCCTGTTGCAAGGCGATTTGTCGGAAGCCTGGAGTGAAGCTGGCACAGATTACGCGACTGTCGCTATGCGCTTTTCCATGATGGATGTGGTGGTCAATCGCGCCACCGGCCAATATATCTCGGGTGACACACAAACCCCTAGCGAGGCAACCGAAGTATGGACCTTCATGCGCCCGGCAGGTGGTTCGTCACTCGATTGGAAATTGGCGGCCATTCAACAAACTGCCTAAGCCAAGCGAAGGCTTACTTAATCTGGCCCGCCCCTCACAAGGGGCGGGCTTCCTCTTATTTGAACGCCAATCCTGCAGGCAGGACGGAACTTCCTCTCACTTGAAAGCCAATCCTGCAGGAAGGACGGGCTTTTGATGATTGTCTCTTCGTCGACTGTCGATTAAGAACTTTTGCAAGAAACGCCAAGCAATCCCAATCACACAGAAGGAGAATCCCTTGTCATCCTCAGCCCCTTTCAAAATCCTCGGCATGTCCGGCAGCCTGCGCAAGGCCTCTTTGAACACAGCAGCTCTTCGCGCGGCTGTGACTTTGGCGCCGCCCAATGTCACGATAGAGATCGCCGATATTTCGGATCTGCCTTTGTACAATGAGGATCTGAGACTCAATAATGGCTTTCCCGCCCCTGTGGAGCGTTTGATTGCCCAAACAAATGCGGCTGATGCAGTGTTGTTCGCTGTGCCCGAATATAATTATTCTATCTCAGCGCCATTGAAAAATGCTGTTGACTGGATCTCGCGTGGTCCGACAAAGCCCATGGCGGGCAAGCCCTATGCGATGATTGGTGTGTCGGGCGGCATATTAGGCACATCCCGTGCGCAATTACAGATGCGCCAGATGATGATTTCCCTTGATGCCATGCCCATCAATAATCCACAGGTCTATATTGGTACTCCGAAAGATAAATTCGATAGTGAATTGAATTTCATCGATCCTGCCGGTCGCGATCTCATCCGGCAATTGCTGGAAAAGACCGTGGCTTTAGGGCGGCAACTCAAAGCTTGATCTGTGTTTCGATTCATCAGCCAGGCACTGAAGTCTGGCTGATACTTCCGGATGAAACTTTTTTGATGAAACTTTTTGACGAAACTTGGGGACGATCCAGACCTAAGTCCTAAGTCCAGTCGCCGCGACACAAACATGCCTTTATGCTATGGATATATTCTGATTATTGCTGATTGGAGATTTCCCCATGGAAGAAGCTCGTTTGCCCGTGGAAGAACCCAAACGTGACATAGCTCCCCGCACGCCCAATCTGGCCGATGCCATTCGTCGGGCCCGTCTTGAGGATGCTGAACGCAGCGACGTCATCAGCGATCTGCGCCAGGGAGAATTGGCCCGCCTCGAAACCTTGCGCGATGCG
>OMIJ01000241.1 GCA_900299065.1 Hyphomicrobiales bacterium | reverse complement strand
TGAAAACATCATTCAGCGTGCCGACCAGTTCGCGTTTTGCCGCTTTGTCCACGGGCTCTCTCCGGTTGGCAGGGACAACATGTCCCGCCGGTTGCAATGATACCGATGGCTTGGTTTCGCGGATCCGAAAATCCGAAAAACAAATCACCGGCGCTTCCGACGCTCCTGTCCCCGGCACCCCTTACACGAAGGCATGACCGGCTTTGGTTCGAACCGCTTCGGATCTTTAACGATCCGAGAAACTGGTTTTCTCCGTCTGTGCAGGCCCATTTGGCTTAATTTTCCTGCGATCAAATGCCAAAAGGCCTTTGTTCTCAGGGCAAACCTGCAGTCTCGGACAGGACATAGCCGACAGGGCGGGTGATTGCTCCCCCACCTTGGCGGCCATTTTCAGCTTGTCAGACAAGCCGAAAAACAAACACCCACACAGGACAGAGGCCCGTATGGGTTATGGATGGCCCTCTTTAGCGCGCCAGCGCGCATCTGCCAAGGGGCTTGAACGGGATTTTATGAAAAAAAGATCAAAAAACCGCCAAAAGAAAAGCCCGGATCACGGAATTTGTGACCCGGGACTTAAATTAAACATCAGGAAGGCTGGAATCAGCCATTCACCGAGGAGAGATCCACCTTCACGCCCGGACCCATGGTCGAGCTGACAGCCAGACGCTGGATATAGGTGCCCTTGGCACCGGCAGGCTTGGCCTTGGCAACCGCATCGACGAAAGCGCGGATGTTTTCTGCGAGCTTGTCGGCAGAGAAAGAGGACTTGCCGATCCCTGCATGGATAATACCCGCTTTTTCGACACGGAACTCGACCGCACCACCTTTGGCCGCAGCCACGGCAGCCGTCACGTCCATGGTCACCGTCCCCACTTTCGGGTTCGGCATCATGCCGCGCGGACCGAGCACCTTACCCAGACGACCGACGAGCGGCATCATGTCAGGGGTTGCAATGCAGCGATCGAAGTTGATCGTGCCGCCATTGACGATCTCGAACAGATCTTCCGCACCCACCACATCGGCACCGGCTGCCTTGGCTTCATCAGCCTTGGCGCCACGGGCAAACACAGCCACACGCAGAACGCGGCCCGTGCCATTCGGCAGATTGACGACACCGCGCACCATTTGATCGGCATGCTTGGGGTCAACGCCCAGATTCATCGCAATTTCGACAGTTTCATCGAATTTGGCATTGGCGCGCTCGCGCACCAGCTTCAAAGCCTCGTCCAGACCATAGAGCTTGACGCGATCAATGCCCGTACGAGCTGCTTTAATACGTTTTCCGATATGTCCCATGGCTTACCCCACCAACTCGAGGCCCATAGAACGGGCAGAACCTTCAATCATGCGCATGGCTGATTCAATGTTGGAGCAATTGAGATCGACCATCTTCTTTTCCGCGATTTCGCGGATTTGAGCCGATGTGATCTTGCCAACATAGCCGCGACCAGGGGTCTTGGCGCCCGAAGCGGGCTTTTTGCCGATCTTCAGGCCAACGGCCTTTTTGAGGAAGAAGGTAACCGGGGGCTGACGCATTTCAAAGGTGAAGGAACGGTCTTGATAGGCCGTGATCACCACCGGAATGGGTGTGCCCTTTTCGATCTGCGCGGTCTTTGCATTAAAGGCCTTGCAGAATTCCATAATGTTAAGGCCGCGCTGACCAAGCGCCGGGCCGATGGGCGGCGAGGGATTGGCCGCACCAGCCGGGACCTGAAGTTTCACGTATCCCGCGATCTTCTTTGCCATAAGGCTGCTCCGTAAATGATGACATCCAGATCCATAGGTCCGGTGCCAGCGGTTGCAGGTCGTGGTGCAATATGAGCTCCCGTTTGGCTAACGGGCATATCTCCCACGGATGAAGGCCTACTGATATCAGTGTTTAGACCAGCAGGCAAGCAGCCAAAGCTGCACTCTGGCCAAATTGGCCAGAACAGGGATCAGACCTTCTCGACCTGATTATACTCAAGCTCGACCGGAGTAGCGCGGCCGAAGATCGACACAGCCACTTTGAGGCGCGATCTGCCTTCGTCCACTTCCTCGACAATGCCATTGAACGAGGCAAAGGGGCCATCGGCAACGCGAACCGTCTCGCCCACTTCGAAGGAAATGGATGGCTTGGGATGATCGACACCATCGGCCACCTGCCCCTTGATGCGCTCGGCCTCATGATCAGGAATGGGCATGGGCTTTTTATCAGCGCCGAGAAAGCCAGTGACTTTGGCGGTGTTCTTGATCAGATGATACACATCATCGGTCAGATCGCAGCGCACCAGCACATAGCCGGGGAAGAATTTGCGCTCGGAATTGATTTTGCGACCGCGGCGCACTTCGACCACATGCTCTGTGGGCACAAGAATTTCTTCAAATTTATCCATCAAGCCACGCTGAACTGCATGTTCACGGATGGATTCTGCGACCTTTTTCTCAAAGTTCGAATAAGCGTGAACGATGTACCAGCGCATGCTCATGGAAGACTCGCGGTTAATGTCCGAGCGACAGAATGAAGGCCACAATCAGACGGATCGCCTGATCGACGGTGACGAAAAATATACTGGCGACAATCACCATGAGGATCACAATCCCGGTGGTGATCAAGGTCTCGCGACGGGTAGGCCAAGTGACCTTGGAGCCTTCAGCGCGCACCTGCTGGATGAATTCAAACGGATTGGCCATTGATCCTGCCATGCCTGGCCAGGATTGCGGCTGAGCCCCTGCCCGCGCCTCGCTCCCGACTCCCGAAAACAATCGCGGCGCGGGACCGTTGGGTCGCGCGCCACGGGGCCTTCATAGCCTTTTCTGCGTCTGGCAGCAAGGGGGTATTGGCGCGCAGCTCTGCGGGGGAAACGGGAAGATGCGAGAGACTGGCAGGGGCTGAGGGATTCGAACTCTCGACCTATGGTTTTGGAGACCATCGCTCTAACCAGCTGAGCTAAGCCCCTGCATCTCAACCGGGCAAGCCGGTTCAAAATCATTGCCATAAAGACCGCGCGCCTGGCAAGTCTTTTAGCAGCCTGTCTTTCAGAAGTACGTCTTTTAGAACAAAGCCCCGGACAAAAGCCCGGGGCGATGATCGGTCACTTATTGTCTCAGGCCAGTGTGATCACTCTATGATCGAAGCCACCACGCCCGCTCCAACGGTTCTGCCGCCTTCGCGGATCGCAAAGCGCAGCTTTTCTTCCATCGCAATCGGCACAATCAAAGCGACTTCCATCGCAATATTGTCCCCAGGCATCACCATTTCCGTGCCTTCCGGCAAAGTCACAATGCCCGTCACATCCGTCGTGCGGAAGTAAAACTGCGGACGATAATTGGTGAAGAATGGTGTATGACGACCACCCTCATCCTTCGTCAGAATATAGGCCTCAGCCTTGAACTTCGTATGCGGCTTCACTGAACCGGGCTTGCACAGAACCTGACCACGCTCAACGTCTTCACGCTTCGTGCCACGCAGCAGCGCGCCAATATTGTCGCCAGCCTGACCCTGATCGAGAAGCTTGCGGAACATTTCAACGCCCGTCACCGTCGACTTCACTGTCGGCTTCAAACCAACAATCTCGACTTCCTCGCCAACCTTCACAATGCCGCGCTCAACACGACCCGTCACAACCGTGCCGCGTCCCGAAATCGAGAACACGTCTTCAACCGGCATCAGGAAGGGCTGATCAATCGGACGCTCAGGCTGCGGAATATAAGCATCAACCGTTGCCATCAGCTTCATGATTGCTTCACGGCCAATCTCAGGATTGCGATCTTCCAGAGCGCACAAGGCCGAACCCTTGGTGATCGGAATATCATCGCCGGGGAAATCATATTTCGACAAAAGCTCACGCACCTCAAGCTCAACCAGATCGAGCAATTCAGCATCGTCAACCATGTCAACCTTGTTCATGAACACAACAAGCGCAGGAACGCCAACCTGACGTGCCAACAGAATGTGCTCACGTGTCTGCGGCATCGGGCCGTCAGCTGCCGACACAACCAGAATAGCGCCGTCCATCTGCGCAGCGCCCGTGATCATGTTCTTCACATAGTCAGCATGGCCGGGGCAATCAACGTGCGCATAGTGACGATTGGTCGTCTCATATTCAACGTGCGCCGTCGAAATCGTAATACCACGCGCCTTCTCTTCAGGTGCCTTGTCAATCTGATCATAGGCCGTAAACGTCGCACCACCCGATTCAGCCAAAACCTTCGTAATCGCTGCCGTCAGTGACGTCTTGCCATGATCAACGTGACCAATCGTCCCGATGTTGCAGTGTGGCTTCGTCCTCGAAAACTTTTCCTTCGCCATGGTTCCAATCCGGTTCGGCTCGTGGGAGCGGGTTGAAGTCGCGCTCCCTTAAGTCGCTTTTGCGTAATCTTCAAGTGCCCTATGCGCCAAGGGGCCAGAAAACTCTCCGCCCGGCCCCTTTCCAAGACAGACGCGTGACCTAGATGAGGTTTGCCCCCATGGCTTTTTGCGTGCATGCGCCAGAAGTTGGACTTGTAACGGGGGCAGGGTAAGTCCATCATGATCGGGTCAAAGTGGGGCCCTGTCCGAGGGCCGCCCTAATCGACAGGATGGCTCCCCTCAAACGGACGCTCCCTTGAAACGAGGAAACGAAATGAAAACCATCAAATTTGGTCTTTTGGCCGCCGCCGCTCTAGGCCTGGCGCAAATGGGTACCGCCAGCCTTGTGCAGGCGCAGGATGTCATCAAGGTCGGCGTCATCGTGCCCTTGACCGGCCCGCAGGCTGCGGCAGGTCAACAGATTGTCGCTGCCATGAAGCTCTATCAGCAATTTAACGGCACCAAGGTCGGCAATAAGACGATCGAACTGGTGATCAAGGACGACACGGCTGTGCCGGATGTCACCCGCCGTCTGGCGCAGGAATTGATCGTCAATGATAAGGTGGCCGTCCTCTCGGGCTTTGGCCTGACCCCTCTGGCCCTAGCCGTTGGCCCCGTGATCACGCAGGCCAAAGTGCCTGCGGTGATTTCAGTGGCCGCGACCTCAATGATTGTTGGCACCTCCCCCTATTTCGTGCGCGCCAGCTTCACCCTGCCCCAGCTCACCGCGCCTGTCGCTCAATGGGCTCTTGAGAATGGTGTGAAATCAGCTGTCACTCTGGTGTCAGATTACGGCCCGGGGCTTGATGCGGCCGCTGCATTCAAAAAGCGTCTAGAAGCCAATGGCGGCAAGGTTGTTGAAGAGCTGAAAGCTCCTCTGGCAGATCCGGACTTCGCGCCCTTCCTGCAACGCGCCAAGGACCTCAAGCCTGATGCGCTCTTCCTCTTCACCCCCGCGCCGACCGCTGGCGCTTTGATGAAGCAGGTTGTCGATCGCGGCCTGCCGCAATCTGGCATTAAAATTCTCGGCACAGGCGATGTGACCGATGATGATCAGCTCAACTCAATGGGCGATCAGGTCATTGGCATGATCACTTCATATAATTATTCGGCTGCCCATGAATCACCCGAGAACAAAAAGTTCGTCGAGGAATTCCGCAAGGCCAATAATGGTCGTCGCCCCAATGCGCTGGGCCTGGGTGGTTTTGACTCGCTGCATGCGATCTACAAGGCCATAGAAAAGACTGGCGGCAATACGGACGGCACCAAGCTGATTGAAGCTTTCAAGGGCCTGTCATGGGTCAGCCCGCGCGGCCCCATGTCGATTGATCCTGAAACACGCGATGTGGTGCAAAACATCTATGTGCGCAAGGTTGAGCGCAAGGATGGTGAGCTCTATAACATTGAGTTCAAGACCTATGAGAACCAGAAAGACCCCAAATAAGTTGGGCTTTCTTTTCACTTCTCAACGGCGCGCTTCGGCGCGCCGTTTTCTTTTGGTCCTTTGCCTTGAGGCCGATAGGATCTATGATCGGGCAAGTTAAAAGCCCGGCGCAAGGTGGATCGAATGAACCTGCCTCATTTGCAAGCGATTGATGATTTTCTCAAAGGGCTCGAACAGGCCAGAGATGATGATCATTTGCGCCAAATGTTCAGCCAGTTTTCTGCGTGCTATGATCTCAATGTCCCGCAAGATCCCTTCTCGCAAGATTATCGAGATTATCAATTCAAGCTCTATGAACATTTGACCGGGCGCGCCTATTCCAACACGCATGAGAAATCAGATTTTGATGTCGCTTATCATGCCGTGAACCCCTTTCCGTTTTGTCACGGCTCGGCGGCCACTGTAGGCAATCAATTGCTCGCCATCGGCTTCATCATCAAAGTGATGAATCTGCCCAAGGGCGCAAAGATTCTGGAATTTGGACCCGGCTGGGGCAATACAACTCTGATCCTCGCCAAAATGGGCTATCAGGTCACAGCCATCGACATAGAGCAAAATTTC
Organism: Hyphomicrobiales bacterium; assembly: GCA_900299065.1. Classification (GTDB taxonomy): domain Bacteria; phylum Pseudomonadota; class Alphaproteobacteria; order Rhizobiales; family Beijerinckiaceae; genus Terripilifer. The sequence goes on along the minus strand of OMIJ01000241.1, from coordinate 930 downwards.
GTCGAGCTGATCAAGACCAGAGCCCGCATGGAACACATTACGCTCACCTGCCTGCAAGGTGATTTTGCAGCCATCAGGGAGCTGAAAGAGACATTCGACGCAATATTGTTTTTTGAATGTTTCCATCATGCGCAGGATCATCTGTCCCTGTTGCGCGATTGCCATCAAGTGCTGAAGGAAGGCGGTCTCATTTGTTTTGGCGCAGAGCCCATTACGGATGATTTTCCCCTGCCCTGGGGCCTGCGCATGGACGGGGAACCGCTCTGGGCCATTCGCAAAAATGGCTGGCTGGAGCTGGGATTCAACAAGACCTATTTTCATGAGGCTTTGCGCCAATGCGGCTTCATCGGCGTTGATCATCACGGTCAGGATGGTCTGTGGTCGCATGCCATCATTGCAAAACGCGCCAGCGAATTCAGCACGACCTATGGCTTTATCGCGCAAGGATCTTCACCCTGCCTCAACTACCAGATTGGCAGACTCTATGGCGACACATTGATTATAAGTGAACAGGATGAAGGCTATGCCATTCATGGCCCTTACCAACCCCTGCCCGCAGGCGAATGGGATGTTGAGATTCTATCTGACGAAACAGCACCGTTGCACGGCCAGTTCACGCTCGATTGTGTTGATGATATGGGCGCAAAAATCGTGGCACAAGAAACACAAATGATCATCAAACATAGCGAGAAAACGCGCCTCACTCTCTCCTTTAACAGCACAACAGCAATGAAGAGTTTTGAAGTGCGCTTGAAAGTCGCCCCACACAGTCAAGCCAAATTAAAAGGCCTGCGTGTTACTCCGCGCATGTGAGGAAGAAGGGAGAGAGTTTGGAGCGGGTGAAGGGAATCGAACCCTCGTATTCAGCTTGGAAGGCTGCTGCTCTACCATTGAGCTACACCCGCGCTTCGTCTCCTATGCAATGCTTGG
>OMIJ01000240.1 GCA_900299065.1 Hyphomicrobiales bacterium | reverse complement strand
TCGAGCATTTATGGAAAGCCGGCTTTGCCCTTGGCTCCTCGCTGGACAATACAGTCGCGTTAGATGACGAGCGTGTGCTCAATCCCGAAGGCCTGCGTTATGCCGATGAATTCGTCCGCCACAAGACTTTGGACGCCATTGGTGATCTGGCCTTGGCTGGTGCTCCCATTCTGGGCGCCTATCGCTCCTATTGCGGTGGCCATAAGATGAATAGCGCCGTCCTTGAGGCCCTGTTTGCCGACAAATCTGCCTATGAATTTGTCGAGGCTCCCCGTCAGCCTGCCGGTGGCGGTCGTTCCGAAATCCGCGTGGCGGCATCCCCCGCTTATGCTGCAGATCGCTCCTGAGCACTTAATTCGTCTCCAAGAGCTGACCCCTGACGGGCTCTTTACCTGCTTTTAAGGTGCACACCCTCTTTTTGCCACGGGGGAAGGTGGCGTGTCGCTTTCCTTTAGGTTAAACAGATCGCAGGCAGCCCAAAGGGGTTCTGCTGGTCAAAGTCAGATTGAGTTCGCGGCATGAAATTTGAGCGCCCCACAAATCAGTTCAAGATTGCGGCCCATCCGATTGCCAGAACATGTGCAAGGCTCATGCTCCTGGCCGGCATGCTGGCACCCATTGCCGCTTGCTCGACACTTGATTCCATCAATCCCTTCGGTGGCGAAAAATATGAAACCAAATTGCTGCCAGATATTCCTGCGCAGGATATTTATGATCAAGGTTTGGCAAGATTACAGTCGAAGGATTATGAAGGCGCGGCAAAAAAATTCGGCGAGCTGGAAAAACAATTCCCCTATTCGCAATGGTCACGCAAAGGCCTGCTGATGCAGACCTTCTCACAATATCAGGGCAATCAATATGACGATGCGGTGGGCTCGGCTAATCGCTATGTCAATCTCTATCCAACCTCGGAAGAGACACCTTATGCCGCTTATCTGGCCGCCATGTCCTATTACAATCAGATCCCCGATGTGACGCGCGATCAGGAACGTGCTGAACGCGCTTTGGGGATCTTCACACAGATCACCCAGAAATGGCCGAAGTCTGAATATGCCGAAGATGCCAAATTCAAAATTCAGGTCACACGTGATCAATTGGCTGGCAAGGAAATGTCGATCGGCCGCTTTTATCTCACAAGGCGCAATTATACTGCCGCCATTAATCGTTTTCGCGATGTGCTGGGCAAATATCAGACAACCCGTCATTCAGAAGAGGCGCTCTATCGCCTGACGGAAGCCTATTTGGGCTTGGGTATTAAGCATGAAGCGCAGACAGCAGCCGCAGTGCTGGGCCACAATTATCCTGATAGCCAATGGTATAAGGATGCATATGATCTGCTGCAAAATGGTGGACTTGAACCCTCGGAAGACAAGGGCTCTTGGATGTCCAAGATCTTCAAGAAAGTCGGATTAGGTTAAACTCATTTCAGCATAGGCCAAGGCCAGATTATCCAGAAGGGAGATCAACGTGCTGGTTCGGCTTTCGATCCGGGACATTGTCCTCATCGATCGACTGGATCTCGATCTCGACTCCGGTCTGACCGTCCTCACCGGCGAGACCGGTGCTGGCAAATCCATTCTGCTGGATGCCTTTTCACTTGCTCTTGGCGCACGCGGTGATGGCTCGCTAGTGCGCGAAGGACAGGCCCAGGGCCAAATCACAGCCGTTTTCGATCTTCCACCTAATCATCCCGCACTGACACTCGCTAAACAGCATGAACTGGATATTGAGGGCGGGTTGATCCTGCGGCGTGTGCAAATGGCCGATGGCCGCACACGTGCTTTCATCAATGATCAGCCTGTCAGCGCGCAAGCCTTGCGCTCTTTAGGAGCGCGCCTGGTGGAAATCCACGGCCAGCATGACGATCGCGCGCTCGTAGATGCAGCTTTGCATCGCAGCCTGATTGATGCCTTCGGCGGGCTTGATGCCAGCGTCACTCAGGTGCGCAATGCACATGGCCATTGGCGTCAGGCCTCTGCCGAACTGGCACGCGAACAAGCGCGTGTCGAAAAAGCGCGCGCTGATGCCGATTTTTTGCGTCATGCCCATGAAGAATTGAGCAAACTCAAGCCGCAAATTGGCGAAGAGGAAGAGCTGGCCAAACGCCGCACGCAAATGATGCAATGGGAAAAAGTGGCCGGTGAATTGCGCGATGCCAATGACATTATGAGCAATGAGCATGCGCCCATTCCGCTTCTCTCGGGAATGATGCGCCGTCTTGAACGCCGCGCCCAGCAAGCGCCAGAATTGATCGAGCCTAGTGTCAAAGCGCTGGATCAGGCGCTCAATGCTCTGGATGTAGCCGCGCAAACTCTCGATCAAGCCTTGCGTGATTGCGATTTTGATCCGCGCGAACTCGAACAGATTGAAGAGCGCCTCTTTGCTCTGCGCGCTTCAGCTCGCAAATATGCCGTGCCTGCTGATCAATTAAGCACGCTGGCGCAAACTTTCGCCGCAGACCTTGCAGCCCTTGATGCGGGCGAGGCGCAATTGCGTAAACTCGCCAAATTGGAAACCGAGGCCGAGACTCTTTTCATCAAAGCAGCAGAAGATCTCTCTGCTGCAAGACGTAAAGCTGCCGCCAAACTCGACAAGGCAGTGAATAGTGAATTACCACCCTTGAAGCTGGAACATGCCAGCTTCACAACGCAGATGACGAGCGACATTAAAAGCGCCGGGCCTGAGGGCATTGATCGGATAGAATTCTGGGTGCGCACCAATCCTGGCACAAGACCGGGCCCGCTGATGAAAGTGGCCTCAGGCGGCGAATTGGCCAGATTCATGCTCGCCCTCAAAGTTGTGCTGGCTGATCGCGGCTCGGCGCCCACACTTGTGTTTGATGAGATCGATACAGGCGTTGGCGGCGCTGTGGCTGATGCAATCGGCCAGCGACTAAAGCGCTTGTCTGGCAAAGTGCAAGTGCTTGCAGTCACCCATGCCCCGCAAGTGGCAG
>OMIJ01000239.1 GCA_900299065.1 Hyphomicrobiales bacterium | reverse complement strand
GATTTATATGCCCCCTTCGAGGCCAAATGCAATTGCAAGATTGTGGTTGATGCCGGTAATGCCGCTGATCGTCTTGCCAAACTTGAAGCACGCAAGGGCAATCCCGAGGCTGACATTGCTGTTCTGGCTGATTTCACCGCGCTTGAGGCTGCACGCAAAGATTTGATCGAGCCCATCGATACCAGCAAATTATCGAACTTCAACAAGCTCTACGATTTTGCCAAAGATCCGATCGGCAAAAATTACGGCGTTGGTTATACGTTTTATGCCACCAGCATCATCTATCGCAAAGATAAGATCGATGTCACATCCTGGGCAGACCTCTGGTCACCCAAGCTGAAAAATCGCCTCGCCCTTCCCAACATCACCACAACTCAAGCGCCCCTGCTTTTGTTCATGGTGGAACAAGCCCTCAATGGCAAGACACCTGACTTTGCCGCGAGCATTGACAAGATTGGCTCGATCAAAGGCGATGTCGTCACCTTCTATGAGCGCGCAGCCCAGCTGACACAATTGTTCCAGCAGGATGAGATCTATGCCACTGTCACAGGCCGCTATAACTGGCCGCTGATTACCAAGCTCAATATGCCCATCGCATGGGCCACACCCAAGGAAGGCCTGACAGGCGGCCTGAATGTGTTGACTGTTGTGAAGGGCTCAAAGAATAAAGAGCTCGCTTATGCGCTGATCAACGAATGGCTCTCAACCGATGCGCAAACCCGCATTGCCAATGATCTGGTAGACAGCCCTGCCAATCGCGAAGTGAAACTGGCTCCCGAAATCGCTGATCAGCTCAGCTATGGCGAAGATGTTGCCAAATCGCTTAAGGTCATCCCGCCTGAACAAGTGCTCGCCAATCGCGATGCATGGATAGCTGGCTGGAATGCCAAAATCGCGCGCTGAAACATGACGTGTTGATCACGCATGTTTGCTGACCGCCGAATTGGTCTAATGTTAATGATGCCGGCGATGTTTTTCGTCGGCATTGCTTTTCTGCTGCCTGTTCTCATCCTTCTTGCGGAAGGATTGCGCACGTCTGAAGGCTGGAGCCTGGCGCGCTATACAAGCTTCTTTTCTGATTCTTTATCGCAAGAAGTCATGCTGCGCACATTGCGCCTTGGCTTTGGTGTCACTTTGGCCTCTGCCATCATTGGCTATGGCGTTGCCCTCACCATTGCCAATGCCAGCCCCTTGACGCGCTCGCGCATGACAGCGCTGTTCATTCTCCCGCTCATGATCTCGCCCGTTGCGCGCACCTATGCCTGGATTGTTTTGTTAGGGCGCACCGGCCTCATCAACAAAGTCCTGATTGGCATTGGATTGACTGAAGAACCTTTGCGCCTGCTCTTTTCGGAAACAGCAGTATTCATCGGCCTCCTGCAACTCTTCCTGCCATTGATGGTTTTATCTTTGACGAGTGCATTGGAAAACATGCCCTCAGATATTATACCCGCCGCGCGTATATTGGGTGCCAATTGGCTGACGATTTTCTTTCGCCTCATTCTGCCTTTGACGCGCGAAGGCCTCATCATTGGCGGTACGCTTGTTTTCACTGGCGCTGTGACAGCCTATATCACGCCAGCCGTGCTTGGAGGCTCCAAAGTGCTGATGCTCGAAACCCTGCTCTATCAGCGCATATCTGTTGCCAATGATGTGGCAACAGCCAGCGTGATTGCAGCCATATTGATTGGCATGAGCATTGTTACCCATTCGCTGATCCGTCGCCTCACCTCAGGAAAGCGCTCCTCATGATGCGGCTGTCCGGCTTTTCCATTCTCGCTTTGGCTATGCTCTTTTTGCTGGGGCCGTTCTTCATCATTGCCGCAGCAGGCCTGTCGGCAGGGGATTTATTGGTCTTTCCTCCGCAAGGGCTGAGCTTGCGCTGGTTCGTGGCCATTCTCGATATTGAGCGCTTTCGCGTCAGCTTCCTTTTATCAATGGAGCTCGCCATCATCTCAACTGGCCTATCCTTGCTGATGGGCGTGCCAGCCGCTTATGCATTGGCGCGCTATGATGTGCCTTTTCGCGAAGCAATGCGCACCATCATCACCTCACCCGTGATTGTGCCTGCCATCATCGCCGGCCTTGCCCTGCTGCGCTATGCCGTGATCCCCCTCGGCCTGCCTGTGATCAGCGCACTCATTCTGGGTCACACCGCCCTTGTGGCCCCCTATGCAGTGCGAGTCGTCAGCGTCTCGCTCACCCATTTGCGTGTTGATGTGGAAGAAGCCGCCATACTTTTGGGCGCCACACGCAGCGGTGCCTTTTTCCGCATTGTTCTGCCCAATATCAAAAACGGTATGATGGCCGCTTTCATTCTGGGCTTCATCACCTCATTCAATCAAGTGCCCGTCTCGCTCTTCCTCACCGGGCCAGGCATTTCAACACTGCCCATTGATATGCTAGGGGCGATGGAATTTGTCTATGATCCCTCCATTGCAGCGCTCTCGACCTTGCTGGCGCTGATGACCATATTGATCGTTCTTCTGGCCGAGCGCCTTTTGGGATTGTCACGCTATGTCTGAGTCTCAGTTTCTTGATCTGCGCGACATTACGATTGCCTATGGCGCCCAAAAGGCTGTCGAGAATGTTTCACTCTCAGTTGCACAAGGTCAATTGCTCGCGCTTCTGGGCCCCTCAGGTTGCGGCAAAACCACACTCATGCGCGCTATTGCTGGCCTGCTGCCTCTGACACAAGGCAGCATGACTTTGGCCGGACGCGATCTCACCCGCGTGCCCGCCAATCGCCGCGAGATCGGCCTTGTCTTCCAATCCTATGCGCTTTTTCCGCATCTCAGCGTCTTTGACAATGTCGCCTTCGGCTTGAAGCTGCGGCATTTGGATAAAACTGAAATCGAGGAGAGATCAAAAGTTGCCATAGCCATGGTTGGTCTAACCGGTTTCGAACATCGCCTGCCGCGCGAATTATCCGGCGGCCAGCAACAACGCGTGGCTCTCGCCCGCAGCATTGTTGTGCGCCCGCGCCTGCTCTTGCTTGATGAGCCGCTCTCCAATCTTGATGCGCGCTTGCGCCTGGATATGCGCAGCCAATTGCATCGCTTGCATCATGATCTTGGCATTACCATGATCTATGTCACCCATGATCAGGCCGAGGCCCTAGCTTTGGCCGATCGTATTGTTGTTATGCGCTCTGGCAAGATCATCCAGACCGGCACGCCGGAAGATTTGTATGAACGCCCACAAACAGGTTTTGTGGCGCGTTTCATGGGCTTTGAAAACGTGCTGCGCGTCACCTCAAGCGGACTGGTGAGCGATGAAGGCAGTCTCCCTTTCGCCACTCAATCTTTGCAGAATATTCATGCCTTGGCTTGGCGCCCGCATCACGTGCAGCTTGGACAAGGCCCTTTTAAGGGTCGCATTTTAGGAGCCTCCTATCAAGGCGATTCAATCGAATATCTCCTCGATACTCCTGCCGGACATTTGAAGGTGCAATCTCCTGCCGCGAGTCCGCGCTATCAACCAGCACAAGAGATTGCCTTTGATCTTCCCTTAACGCATGCAATCAGCTTGCGCGAAGATTGATCATGCCTCACCATTGATCAGATAGAGGGTTGATCATGCAATCGGTCTGGATAGATACAGATATGGGCTTTGATGATCTGGCGGCAATATGCGTGATTGCCGCTTCAAAGCACCATAATATTGCCGGCCTTTCACTTGTGGCAGGCAATGCACCGCTTGACTCTGTTGCGCTCAATGCGGCAGGAGCCACCAAATTATTCGACTGGCGCTTTCCCATTCATCTAGGCAAAGCAAAACCGCTCATCACCGAACTTGAAACCGCAGGCTATGTGCTTGGTCCGCGCGGCATGGCTAGTGTTAATCGCCATCTCCCGGATGCAATGCTCAATGCTGCATCCGGATCGGCATGGCAGGCTCTCGCCAATCATATTGCAACCAGCACGGACCGCGTGAAGATCCTTGCATTAGGCCCTCTCACCAATCTGGCCATGCTGGCCTTGAACGAACCCGATCTCGTGAAATCTATTGAAGCACTCTATTGGATGGGCGGCGGCATTGGCGGCAATCATACAGCAGCAGCGGAATTTAATGCAGCCGTTGATCCTGAAGCGCTTGCAATAGTGCTCAATTCCGGCATGCCTTTTCATATGATTGGCATTGATACCTGCCGTCAATGCCTGTGGACTCACGATCATGTTGAGGAGTTGCGCGCAATTGGCAGCCATAAGGCGCTAGTCATGGCCGATCTCATGACTGCCTATGTCGATATTGCCGGACCCCAGGGCCGCATGGCATGTTATGATCCCCTCGCCGCAGCAGCTTTAATCAATCCGGCTCTGGTCAATTTCAAGCCAGCGCATGTCACTGCCGAATTGCATGGCAAATCCACACGCGGCATGAGTGTGATTGAATGGCGCGTGCCACGCAAGGCCCAAGCCAATGCGCTGGTATCAACCAGCCCGGATGCGATGTCAGCCCTTGCGCTGATCAATCAATCACTCATGTCTTATTGTCTGTAGAAGAGAATTATCATGCAGAACCACACAATGCGTGAACCTTTCGATCTTCACAACAAAGCCCTGCGCGACAGAGCTGTTCGCGCTGCGCGCGGGCAAGCTCCCTTTGATATACTTCTCACTGGCGGGCTCTTGGTTGATGTGGCAACGGGCGAATTGCGCCCTGCCGATGTTGGCTTTGTTGGACCCCTTATTGCCAGTGTACATGAACGGGGCGGGCGCAGCGATGCGATACGTGTGATTGATGTCAGCGGCAAATATATTGCCCCCGGCCTGATTGACTCACACATGCATATTGAGAGCTCTATGGTGACCCCGCGTGGATATGCGGGCATTGTTGTGCCCAATGGCGTGACAACCATTTGCTGGGATCCACATGAAATTGGTAATGTCATGGGCCTTGAGGGCGTGCGCTGGGCAATTGCTGCCAGCCGCAATCTGCCTTTGCGTGTGCTTGTCATGGCCCCCTCATGCGTGCCTTCTGCACCCGGCCTTGAACTCTCTGGCGCTGATTTTGATGCCCCCGAACTCAATGAACTACTCAACCTGCCTGAAGTGATCGGCCTTGCTGAAGTGATGGATATGCGCGGCGTTCTTGATCGCGGTGACAAAATGCGCCGCGTGGTCGATGCGGGCCTGCAATCTGGCAAACTCGTCTGCGGCCATGCACGTGGTCTTGCCGGATCAGACCTGCAAGGCTTTGCTTGCGCCGGCATAGAATCTGATCACGAAATTGTCTCTGGCGATGATTTGCTCGCCAAATTGCGCGCTGGCTTCACCGTCGAATTACGCGGGTCGCATGATTATATTCTGCCCGAAGCTGTGACGACATTGCGAGCTCTGCCACGCCTGCCTGCCACACTGACGATCTGCACCGATGATGTGTTTGCCGATGATCTGGTCGCCTATGGCGGCCTCATTGATGTGCTGCGCCGCTTGATACGCTATGGCATGCCTGCGCTTGATGCCATTGCCGCAACAACTCTGCACGCTGCCTTGCGCCTGGGTCGTCGCGATCTGGGACTTGTGGGCCCTGGCCGAAGAGCCGATGTGATCGTACTTGATGATCTCTCCCAGCTCAATGTGCGCCATGTCTTTGCCTCAGGACAACATGTCGCCTCCGATGGCCAATTGCATGACGATCTCAGACCAGATCCCGTGCCACTGCCCGCCTCGACAATGAAACTAGAGCCCCTCCGCGAGGATGATTTCATCTTGCGCGCTCCCGATCTCATCAAAGGCACTGCCCGCATGCGCACCATTGTACGTCCGCGCTTCACCCAATGGGGCGAGACAGAAGCGCAGGTGATCAATGGCAAAGTGCGCGTACCAGAAGGCAAAAGCCTGATGGCTGTCATTCATCGCCATGCCAGAGCCAAACCCGTAACAAAAATGGCGATCATTGATGACTGGGGTGAATTTGGCGGTGCTGTCGCCACAACAGTCTCGCATGATTCCCATAATCTGACGATTTTTGGTCGCGAAGCAGAAGATATGGCCGCTGCAGCCAATGCATTGATCGCATGCGGTGGCGGCATGGCGGTTGCCGCAAGAGGCCATGTTGAAGCAGAACTTGCGCTTCCTGTGTGCGGCCTTGTTTCACCACAAACTGCACAAGATGTCGCGCATTCCTTCACGAAATTGCGCAAGGCAACCGATCAGATTGCGCAATGGAAGCCGCCCTTGCGTGTCTTTAAAGCTCTTGTGGGCGCCAGCCTTGCCTGCAATCCAGGTCCCCATCTCACTGACCGCGGCCTGACAGATGGCACAACAGGCGAGATTTTTGATCCCTTCTTCTGAAAGGCTGCGCCAGACTTAGCTACCCAGGCAATCGAAGCAAAGGGATAAATCAGGCCGCTGCAGGTTCGCTGTTGAAAGAAGAGGGGAGAAACAAGCTCACCTCTCGCCTGATAGAGCCGGACTTGATGACCTCGCAAGAGACTTATATATTAACTCCAAGAGTCAGAAGAACTCATGTTCATTAAGGAGGAGATGAAATGGCCTTCCTTCGACACTTGGCTCTTACATGCATTGCATGTCTTTTTGCCTCCGCTCTCCATGCCCAGCAATCTGATTTTTATGCAGGCAAAACGATCAAAATCATTGTCGGCTATGGGCCCGGCTCAAGTTATGATGGCTATGCACGCCTGATTGCTCAAAATGCCGGACGCTATATCAAAGGCAATCCCAATTTCGTTGTCGAAAATCTGCCGGGCGCCGGTTCACTCACCGCGCTGAATTTTGCAGTCAACCTTGCCCCGCAAGATGGAACTGTGATTGCCGCCATTGGCGCCACATTGCCCTTTGGTCCACTTTTGGGAGAGAAGGCAGCGCGCTTTGATGCGCTTAAACTCAACTGGTTACCTTCGCCTGGCTCGGACACATCCACTTTGACCATTTGGCACACAAGCCCGGTCAAAACATTGGAAGATGCCCGCACTCATGAACTCATTCTGGCCAGCAATGCAATCACCGGATCGTCGAGCCTTTATGGTCGCTTACTCAGCGAAGTGCTGGGACTCAAAATCCGCCTCGTCTATGGCTATACGGGCGGCGTTACAGATGCATTATTAGCAACCGAGAAAGGCGAAGTAGACGGGCATCCCAGCGTCTCATGGTCTGTACTGAAATCACGCCCTGAATGGCTACGCGATCATAAAGTGCGCGTACTCACTTATTTTGGTGGACCCAAAAATCCCGAGATTGAAGCTTATGACGGAGCTATTCTCGCCGATGATCTGATCAAGCCCGGCGCTGATCGTCAACTCTGGGATTTGGGCATGGCCCCCAGCATATTGGGTCGGCCCTATGTCATGGGCCCAGGCGTGCCGCAAGAACGCGTTGAAATCATCGCCAATGCCATGATGGCCACATTTAATGATGAGGAGGTCAGAAAAATGGCCGCACGCCAGCAACTGGACCTTAGCCCGCTCTCGCGAGAGAGCGTGCGTGAAGTCATTGCTAAAACCTATGCCTCACCAAAAGAGACCGTGAACCGGCTAACAGCATTATTCGGTGAGCGTCCGTAATGTGGGAATGAATTGGCGCGACGTCCAGCGAACTATAGGTCGGAAGAACTACCGATACCTCACTGCTCCATGACTGAGGGAGCAAATAATTCCTCTAATTTGATAAGACGCGGCGTTAATCCCTGCTCAAAGGAATATTGCGCCGCTGTCTCGAGAACCTTACGATTGGCAGCAATACCATGCTTGATAAGGGGTGTTGTCAAAGCCTTTTTCGCAGATGCCGGCAAAAGGCCCGTTTCAAGATGATATTCGACAGCCTCTCGCCGCGCCTTTTCAGCAAGTTCATTAGCCTTTTGGAAGGCTTTAAAAATATTCAAAACCACCCAGGGATGCCGCTCGGCAATCTCGCGTTTAATCACCATGCCGTGATTGATTGGATAAATGCCAGTCTTTTCGAATGAACGCACACCTTCTGCATGTGGATCTGAGAAGAGCGTTTTAAAATCGGGATGCTTATACAAATCAACGGAAGAGCGATCTACAAGATTATTCGTTCCGGCAAGATAGCGTAATGCTCCATCAAGCTTACCTTGCAAAAGCATTTCGCCCATATTGGTATCATTAGGAATATAGGATAGTTTCACATCCTTTGGCGGACGAAAGCCCGTTGCTGCCCCTTGACTGGAATCGTCATTCCGCTCCATCCAGAATTCCATATCGCGCGGATGCACATTATATTCATGTTGCAAATAGCCGCGCGTCCATAGCGCTGCAGTCTGCTGATATTCAGGCACGCCCATGCGTTTGCCCTTGAGATCTTCAGGCTTGTTAATTCCGCTATCTTTGCGAACCAGAACACCAACATGAAACATGCGACGCGTGGTAAAGATCGGCAGGCCAACCCAACGATTATCGCCATTGGCAACCGCCATCATCAGCGATGAAACCGACATTTCGGAAACATCAAAATCACCAAAGCGCAATTGGCGCCAGAATAATTCCGATGCATGCAAGGGCGTAGCAAGAAAGTCTATGCCATCGGCCTTGACCTTACCCTCGAAAATGGGACGCGTGCGCGGATTATCCGCCATGGCAATGCTTAATTGAAGCTTCATCTAAAACCTGCCTTCAGCATGCACGAATAATGAAAAGCCTCAGCGAGAGGCAAACATCCTGCGCTCACTCTGCTATTCCCAAGTCGCAAACGCCATGCCGCAACCTGTTCCTGCCTCTGATCTGTAAGAAGGTACATAATCAACGAGCTTCATTTGAAGATTCGTTTCCGACAATATGCCTGCAACTGTGATCCAGTTTTTTGTTTCAGATGTGCCCGATCGGAACATCGCTTCAGGTTCAGCGAAGATGGTTTTTGTATCGCGATCGCGAATCGCATTGAGCATACGACGATCAAAGTCTTCATCGACAACAAAATGACTTATTCCACCTGATGCACAAATAGCCACGCGCTTATGGGCATAGTCACCCTTGATCTCTGCAATAGCGCGACCAATTGATTGTCCAAATTGATAACAACGCTTTGCGCTTGGCTGGTTTGGCGGAAAATAAGTATTGAGCAGAATCGGTAGAACCGGAATGGGTCGATCCTTCACAATGCGCCGATAAATAAAGCCTACAGCGTGACCCACGCCGATCAGGCCACGGGCATTCGAGCGCTGCTTCATTGAAACAGCGACATCAAATTCATCACTGATTGCGCGCTGAATAATAGCTTCCGCCAATTCAACCGGGACAGGATAGGCCTGATCTTCTGGCGGATGACTGGCCGACATCGCCAAAGCAATACCAGGTGATTTGGTTTTGAGTTTTTCTGGATCAATCGCAGCATTAATAACCTGCTCGCCGGAATAGACCGTGAACGAGGGCTGAATATCTTCATGAAACCATTCATGCTGATCATCGCCTACAACAACAATCACATCCGGACTAACGTCATCCACGCGCTTGGCCAGAAAATTCATCGCGGCATGATTGCGCTCATAAAGTTTTTTCCGCGACTCAAGTGAAGATTCCTGTACAAAATCTTTCTCTCCCTGGCGAGCCATAACAAGATCGGGAAAATTATAGCTCTTGCCTCTGAAGGGATGATCAGGATTAAGCCGATCATCTGCAGCGCGCAAATCCCAGCGCTCTGGAGGTGTTGACAGCAAAGGACCATGCGAAGATCCAAATCCAAAAACAATATTCGCCATATCAACTCCCCACGACAATCGTCGGCAAATGCGCCGACGATTGAGCTTGATTACAAATACCAGATCACATCATTCAGGCTTGAGTTCGCGCAATTTGGGATCACCACCATAAAGACCAAGATCGGAACGACGACCTGCCTTATTGCGCTCAACCACAATAGCTGCCTCCTCGGCAGTGGGGAATGTCGCTTCGACCTCGACGCGATAATTGTCAGGATCAAGGAAGAACCAATTGATAATGCCGATCTCGCGACGATGGCCAACAGGACCTTCAACTTCTATACCCAGTGACTTGATATAATTAATAGTCTCTTCGGCCTTATAAGGATCCACACGATAAGCCCAATGAATCGCATGAGGTATTGTGAACTTGGACACATCCGGCGGCCATTTAATGATCGAAAGACCAAAATCACCAATATACAGCTTCATGAGTGGATTGGTTGAATTGTCATTGCGCCAGGCAAGTCTCGCCCCCAAAACTCTCGTGTAGAATTCCAAGGTGCGATCGAGATCCTCTACATAAAAGCCGCTATGGCTAATGCCATTGATATTTTTTGAAAGCTCTGCCTGATTCATAGATAACTCCATTCATGTGATGTACGGAAAGACAACTGACGATTGATTTATTCTGCGGCTGGCGATTTAGCGGATTTAGCGGATAGAACCCGGCGACAGAAACTTGGACCATCCTCATGGTCCTCAATATAGCCAGAAGTGCAAATGAAATCCTCAAATGCATTTTTTGTCGGATCACGTTGCAACCAGGGCGCTTCCTCGCCATTTTCAACTTGCTGAATGGCTTTAAACAAGGCCTGGCGCACAGCGATAATGACAATATCGGTTGAGCCCAGATATTCCTGCGTACGATCCTGAATGGCGCCTTGCGTTTCAATCGCAAAAGCATCTTGCGCGGGGAAGTAAACGCCCATGCCACCAAAGCTCGCGCCAGACTTCATTTGCGCACGATCTTGCAAATAACGGTTCTCAGGACGGCGCACATGGCGATGATCCTCGGCAACATTTTCATGATGATTTTGGATCAAACGCTCTTTATTGAGTGGCTCCGAGTGCCGATAAAAGAATTCATAGCGATAATGATTATAATCATCCACCGGCACATACCAGCGCCCCTGATAGCCACTCTCCCCCGTTGAAGTGGAAGGGGTTGCGCCATTGGGATAGACATAATTATTCACTCGTAGATATTTCTTGCCTGCGGGTGAATTGTGAAGCGCAAAAATGCGCGTTCCAAAACTTGTCTGCTCAATGCTGATGGCGGGCGGATCATTGCCACGTATCGCTGCAATATCATTACCCGAGCGCACACTGGCAATACCCGGCGGACGACGATGTAGATAAGTCGTATGCGCAGGATCCGTTGAACTCTCCAAACCTTGCAGCCAATTACAAGTTTGCAAAACCCGAAAGGTAATACGATTAGGCTCTGGCCCGGTCAGAAATTCGAAATCGGGTATAAGCGGCGGCTCGCCCTCGCCCATATAGGCCCAGATCGCACCGCCCTTTTCCTGGACACGATAGGCTTTATGGCGAACCTTATGGCAGAATTTTTTATCCTCAGGTTCGGCCGGTTGATCCAGACAATTGCCATGACGATCAAACAACCAACCATGATAAAGACAGCGCAACCCGCCATCCTCAACGCGCCCATAGGATAAATCGGTTGCACGATGAGGACAGGCTCGGCCAATCAAACCCAATTGATCCTTGTCATCGCGAAACAGAACCAGATCTTCGCTCATTATGCGCACAGGCAAAGGATCGCCACCAATCGGCATTTCCTGACTTGTTGCCACAGGTTGCCAATAGCTACGCAAAAACTTGCCGCAAGGCGTCCCCGGACCCGTTTGCGTGATCAGATCATTTTTGGCCTTCGATAACACTTTCTCAACTCCTCAATGTCTGATCCTGCAGCCCTCAGGAACAAGTAATTTTCAATGATGATAGACGCAGAAGCTCAGACTTGACAAGATAAAGTCGCAGTCAAATGGTCACGGGCCGCAATCAATCCTTCGGCTCTATGCGGAACGCCAGCGACTTTGAGACTCATCTCAACACCAGCCAGAGCCCCCATCAATAAAAGATCATTGCACGAGCCCAGATGACCAATTCGGAAGACTTTGCCGGCAACTTTTGAAAGGCCCATGCCCAATGAAATGTCGAAACTCTTGAGTGCAATCTGACGAAAGTGATCGGCATTATGCCCCTCAGGCATCAGCACTGCAGTGAGCACAGGCGAATGCGCTTCCTCATCGAGACATAAAATCTCAAGACCCCATCCACGCACGGCAGCACGTGTAGCAGCTGCAAGCCGTTTATGCCGCGCATAAACATTTGATAGCCCCTCTTCATGCATCAATGTGAGCGCTTCACGCAAACCATAAAGCAGATTTGTTGCAGGCGTTGATGGAAAAAAGCCAAGCTCATTAGCTTTAATCATATCTGACCAATCCCAGAACGAACGCGGCATTTTATTCTGCCTGGATGCCGCCAAAGCCTTGGGCGATAGAGCGGCTATTCCCAAACCAGGCGGCATCATCAGGCCTTTTTGCGAACAAGCAACAGCAACATCAACACCCCAATCATCATGCCGAAATTCAATCGAGCCAAGGCCAGAAACCGTATCAACCATCAACAGCGCTGGATGATGAGCTCCATCAATAGCCTTTCTAACCTTATCAATCGCGCTTGTTGCTCCGATGGAAGTCTCATTATGGACCACCATCACAGCTTTGATGGAATGCGATTTGTCTTCATGCAATCTGGTTTCAATAGTTTGCGGATTAACGGGATGACGCCAATCACCAGGAATGAGATCAACTTCAATTCCCCATTTTTCTGCCATGTGACGCCATTGCATGGCAAAATGCCCTGTTTCCACCATGAGCACTTTGTCACCTGGAGAGAGCGTATTGACAATGGCTGCCTCCCAGGCGCCCGTGCCTGATGCCGGATAGATCATCACCGGATGCTGTGTGTTGAAGACAGTCTTTATGCCATCGAGCACTATGCGTCCTAATCTGGCAAATTCTTCACAGCGATGGTCGATGATCGGCGCAGAGATGGCGCGTAAAATTCGATCCGGAATCGGACTGGGACCTGGAATATGCAGGAAATGTTGACCCGATGTCTGAACCATTCTCAACCTCGAAGATATATCCAAAAAGATTTGATTATTAGTGACCCGCCTGAGGCTCCGTCGATGCAATCAGAGGCAATGCCCGCATTTGCAAATACCATTGAGCCAGATGCGGGTAATGCTGACGCCAGCTTTCATAGACCTTGTGTTGATCAATGAAATAGAGCGCACAGACATAACAGGCATGCAAAAGACCTAAATCGGAAGATAAATTTGAGAGATTCTTCTCAATCGCAGTCAATCCGGCTTCCAGCTTTTTATGTTGGCGCTCCAGCCAAGCGGTGGATTGTTGCTCTGGGCTGTGTTCGCGCACTTCCATGCGACATGCCACAGCGGCATCCAATACACCTTGCGCCAGAGCCTCTTGTTGCAAAATAGATCGTCTTGTCTTAGCATCATCACCATAAAGACGCGGCCCCGTGCCAATCTCATCGAGATATTGGCAGATCAGTCCCGATTCGATCATAACCTCGCCATCGTCGGCTATGAATGTGGGCACTTTGGCCAGCGGATTGAGCGAGGCAATATCCACACCCACATCACGGGCTTTAACTTTCTCAAGTCGGTCTCCAAGACCTTTGAGATGGGCTATGATCTCGACCTTGCGCACATAAGGCGAAATCGGACTGATAAACAAACGCATAAAAGACTCCATCCCTATGCCAAAATTTGAGCACAATCCTATCTTGCGTGAATCCCAAATCGATGACTCAGTATCTGAACGATCAATGCGGCCGTGAGACTGATGAGCATGATAACTGTTCCCACCACAGCAGCAGGACCAAGACTGCCGGTCGATAAGAACTCAACCTGTAATACGGATAAAACGCGATTATTGCCAGATGAGAGCAACATCACAGAGGCAACATTTCGTATCGTGCTGGCAAAGACGATAATGCCGACAACGGCATAGGCAGGAACAGCAAGAGGAACAATAATCTTGCGAAATGTCGTATTCCAACTTCCGCCAACCACGCGCCCCGCTTCTTCAATCTCCTTGCCCAGCTGCAACATATGCACTTTGAGCACTTGCACACCCAATGGCATGGCAGAGAGAAAACT
>OMIJ01000238.1 GCA_900299065.1 Hyphomicrobiales bacterium | reverse complement strand
CCATTTGGGCTCATATAAGAGGCCATTATCATTGGAATAGAAATTATCATTGCCACTCGTCGAAATTCTCACGACACCGGCACCGGCATAGGGTGTCACCTTCCACCAGGTTCCCAAATCAACATAGGCATTGCCTAATAAAAACATATTGCGGGTTGTGGCTGCTCTTGTTTCAGAACAGGTTCCAACCTGCGCGGACCAAGAATAACCCATCGGTGTCAAAGGCGCTACGCCTGTGACGGGATCTTTCCTTGTATCTTGGACTACAATCAAGCTCGCGGGGCAAATAATACTCGGGGGAGCAGCTCCAGGGGGAAGTGGGATTGACGAGGTGTTTGCGAGCGTCTTGGTTGTTACGGAAGATTTTTGCAGGCCAGTAGCCTCGACTACACCTTCAAGTCTCAGAAGATTATTGAAATTGAATCCGGCGCCCAGGCCAAAACCATAAGTACTGCTCAATGCACTACCGGTTGTCATCGTGCCTGTTGGAGATAAAGTAGGCACCAAGGACTTGCTGATATTGCTGTCCATTCGAAAATACCAGCCTGTCCCCATTTCGATTGGCATGTTAGGCTGCCGAAATGAAGTGCCATATAAATAATCGGGCGATGGTTGTGAAAAACTGTCCAGATCAGCGGAATGAGCAAGCCTGCCCCCCAGCGCGATCATTAACATTTCGGCTGCCAATAAGCCCAGATATTTCATAGTCTGTCCTTTTCAATCGCTGACAAAGCGCTGCAATGAACGAGGGAATAATTAAATGCACCGATGAGATCAGTTCTCATGCATTGAGAGGATCACACCGCATCGGTCTTTAATGAGATAAAGTGGTCCTGAACTGAGCGGGTCAATACAAACGTTCAGGCGTAATGCTCAGATTATTGGTATTTGCGGAGGCGGCTTTGCGTGGTTGGTTTTTCTTTCCATTTGATTGCTGCGCTGGCAAATCTGCTTTGCTCAATTCGTTAGCTTCGGGAACCAAGGGAATAATTTTCATATCTGAATTAGTATTTGCAGATTGAATGGTTTGTGTTGCGCGAGGATCAATCTCGGCCGGCCCGCCTGCAGCATAGGAATTTTTGTATGTTACTGGTGCAGAGGGCACTGTATCATAATAAGAATCTTTTGTCACTTTGATTTTTGGTCTGGCTTGTTCAGCGCCCATATCAAATTTCGCTTGTTGCTGATAGCTCATGCTACCCCCCAGCATCCAGCGCATGCCAAGGCTGAAATCATGTGAGCTAAGTTTATAGCTTTGAATTTCATTCGGGCAGCTTGCCACAGGCTGAGTAAGGCATTTGATCACGCCTGATTTGGCCGTACCTAAATTGAGATAACGATAGGCGACTTCCAATTTCAGATTATCATTCACATGAAAGCCAACACCTGCCATACCAGCCCAGGCAAGCGAGCCAGATGTTTTAGCATCGGCATAGCCAAAACCGCCCACGCCATAGGAAGTTGTGCTGATTGCAGATACGCCGCCTGCATCTTTCAAATCTGCCACACGATGCATCGCATAGCCTACACCAAGACCAATGAAAGGTGACAATCTCTGCCATGTACCAAGATCGGCATAGCCATTGAGCAGAAAGGCGCCATGCGAAATATGCCCTGAATAATTATCCCAGCTACGAGTTGCTGCAGGGGGAACAAAGAAAGCGCCTTGATTGTAGCTTTCAATCGCAGTGATCATCGCCGAGGCGCGGTATTCAAAGGTCAGATCGGATCTGAACCAGGACCCAAATTGGCGGCCCGCGCCAAATCTGAAGAAAGTTGAATCCCCAATGGCTGAGGAGTCAAAGAGCGGACTTGGTACAGCTGAAGAGAATTGCGAAGTGATCGTATGTTTGGTCATACCAACACCAATATCGCCGCGCAGATAATAGCCGTCATTCACAACCACCTGCTTTTCCGCAGGCATTTCCATACGCGGCGGCGGAGACGGTGCTGGCGGAGGAACGTAGAGGTCAGCAGCCCATGCCGATTGCAGCAGGCCAGGGGTAAAAAGAGCAGCCAAAGCGAGGGCTTTTGAATTCCCCATTGAAAAATTCCTTTATGAAATGACGGACAAAAAGTCCTGATTTGATTTCAATGAAGGAACTATGCCTGCAAGGTGTTAAAGCCCTCTTAACCATGAAAATTAAGGATAAAATTGTCAGGCCATAGACTTAGCTGGCTGATTTAGGGCTGATTAGCTGGCCTTTTTCAGGATCAGAGCACATAGATCATCGACGATAGGTTCGATGAAACTGCGGTCCTCGCCCTCAGCCATGACGCGAATAAGCGGCTCGGTGCCTGAGGGGCGAATCAACAAGCGGCCCTTGCTAGCAATTTTCGCTTCAGCCTGACTGATCGCTGTCTTGACATCATCACTCTGGCAAATGTTGCGATCCGTGACGCGCACATTCTTGAGAATTTGCGGCAAAGGCTGGAAAGGACGGCACACCTGACTGACAGGTTTTTCTAATCGGCGGACAACGGCGAGCACTTGCAAAGCAGCAACCAGACCATCGCCCGTGGTCGAATAATCGGAGAGAATGATATGGCCCGATTGTTCGCCGCCCACATTGAAATTGTGCTCGCGCATATATTCGAGCACATAGCGATCCCCCACGGCTGTGCGCTCCAGGCTCAAACCAATGGACTTGAGATAACGCTCAAGCCCATAATTGGACATGACTGTTGCCACAATGCCGGGACGCGAGAGGCGACCTTCCTCTTTCCAGCTTTGCGCAACAACGGCCATTAATTGATCCCCGTCAATTAAATGGCCGGTTTCATCGACAATCAAAACGCGGTCTGCATCACCATCAAGCGCAATGCCAATATCGGCGCGCACTTCATGCACTTTGCGGATCAAAGCCTCTGGGGCAGTTGAGCCAACATCCTTGTTGATATTGAAGCCGTCAGGCTGATCGCCAATGGTGATGACTTCAGCGCCTAATTCCCACAAAGCCTCCGGGGCCGTGCGATAGGCTGCACCATTGGCGCAATCCACAACGACACGCAGACCATCGAGTGATTGATTGCGCGGCAAAGTGCGTTTGGCAAATTCAATATAGCGTGCTCTGACATCATCAACACGGCGGGCCCGGCCAAGATCATGAGCGCCCGCCAGACGCTGCGCGAGATTTTGATCAATGGTTTTTTCAATCTCGAATTCGACCTCATCAGAGAGCTTATAGCCATCCGGACCAAAGAGCTTGATGCCATTGTCTTCATAAAGATTATGCGAAGCGGAGATCATCACGCCCACATCGGCGCGCATGGAGCGCGTCAACATGGCTACGGCGGGCGTCGGCATAGGCCCGAGGAGAAGCACATCCATGCCCACAGATGTAAAGCCTGCGACCAGAGCATTTTCGATCATATAGCCGGACAGGCGTGTATCCTTGCCGATCACGACCCTATGTCTGTGATTGCCGCGCTGAAAGACGAGGCCTGTCGCCTGCCCCACGCGCATGGCCAGATCGGGTGTGATCAGGCCATTGGCGCGCCCGCGTATGCCATCGGTTCCAAAATATTTGCCAGCCATTGTGCAAGGCTCCATGCAGATTGGCCGGATCATAACGCAATCGGCCACTGAATTTATTCACTTTTGGTCACGCATTCCCACAAAGGCGGGGTTTATCAAGATTTTCTGAGCCTGCTTTTATTTCGAGAATGTTAATTCTATACTAGCGCCATGAACCCGATCATCTATCACAATCCCAATTGCAACACTTCGCGCAATGTCCTTGCCTTGCTCTAGGAGCGCGGCTTGCAGCCCTCCATTATTGAATATTTGAAGACCCCGCCCAGCCGTGCCCGATTGCTGGAGCTGCTGGCTCAAATGGGCAAAAGCCCGCGCGACATTCTGCGTAAGAATGGCACGCCCTATGCCGAATTGGGATTGGATGATCCAAGCCTGAGCGATGACAAAATTCTCGATGCCATAGAGGCGCATCCGATCCTGATCGAGCGACCCATTGTCGTCACCGATCAGGGCGTCCGATTATGCCGCCCGAAAGAGACTGTGTTCGAATTGATCAGCGCTTGATCTCATTGGCATTCATTTGCCGAAATGATGGCCGGGCTGAGTTCATCAGTCACTCATATCAAAGAAAAAGGCGGCCCGAGAGCCGCCTTCTTTATTGAGATCCTGCAAAGCCGATCACGCTGGCTGATCTGACCCATGCTCGCCAGAGGCAGCAGCTGCGGCGGCTTCGGCGGCCTGTTTGGCTTCGAGATCTTCGCCCGTCTCTTGATCGACAACGCGCATGGACAAGCGCACTTTGCCGCGATCATCAAAGCCCATCAGTTTCACTTTGACCTTAACGCCTTCCTTGACGACATCTGTGGTCTTGTTGACGCGAGCTTTCGACAATTTCACGAATGACCTTGCCACCTGTGCCAATCACTTCGCGGATCTTATCGGCGGGGATCTTCATGGTTTCAATGCGCGGAGCAAATTCGCCCAGCTCGGCTCTGGCGCCGGT
>OMIJ01000237.1 GCA_900299065.1 Hyphomicrobiales bacterium | reverse complement strand
GCGCAGTAATCTCCTCGGCTTCGGAATCCAGTTTCGCCAGCACACCGGCAGCATCCTCGATCAGCGCTTTTTCACGCGCCAGATCACCGGTGAGCTGATTAATACGGCGCTCCAATTCAAGCGAGCGATCCGAGGCGCGTTTTTCTTCGGCCTCCAATTGCTCGCGCGCCAAAATCAGACGCTGCAAGACTGCGCCAGCCTTGGCCTCTTCATCACGCAAGGGAGGCAATTGATAAGCAGCGATAGCCTGCAGGCGCGCAGCCTCCGCCTGCTGACGTGTGCGTTCCGCCACTTCCAGAGTTGCAGCTTCCATTGCTTTTTCGGCTTCAGTCAGATCGGTGCTGATGCGGCTGTAATTGATATGCAGCAAAAGCGCTTCATGCCGGCGGATATCTGCTGCCAGACCCTTGTAACGCGTGGCTTGCCGGGCCTGTCTTTTGAGACTTTCAACCTGTTCATTGATCTGCTTGAGCACATCTTCAAGGCGGTTGAGATTGTCATCGGCAGCCTTTAGGCGCAATTCAGCTTCATGGCGGCGAGAGTGCAGACCAGCAACGCCAGCGGCCTCTTCAAGAATGCGGCGTCGTTGTTGTGGCTTGGCGGAAATGATTTCGCCAATCTGGCCCTGACGCACCATGGCGGGGGAGCGCGCACCGGTAGAGGCATCGGCAAACAGGAGTTGAATATCCTTGGCGCGCACTTCCTTGCCATTGATGCGATAGGTCGAGCCTTCTTCGCGCTCAATGCGGCGGGTGATTTCCAGCCATTCGGCATCATTGAAAGCAGCTGGGGCGGTGCGATCGGAATTGTCCAATACGAGCCCGACTTCGGCTGTATTGCGGGCGGGACGATTGCCAGAGCCCGAGAAAATCACATCATCCATGCCAGAGGCACGCATGCTCTTGTAAGAATTCTCGCCCATGACCCAGCGCATGGCTTCGACAAGGTTGGATTTGCCGCAGCCATTGGGGCCCACAATCCCTGTCAGGCCGGGCTCGATCTGAAAGTCGGTAGTCTCACAAAAGCTCTTGAAGCCCGTGATTTTGAGCCGGCTGAACTTCATTCCTGACGCTCCTTGGATCCAATGGGGCGAAATGCCGACCAGAGGATCAGCCAAAACACTAAATTGTGCACAGTCCGGCTGGTGCTTGATCTATGATTCGCGACACCAGCAGTTCAGAACAAAGGCGTCATAATCCTGCTGCTAATGCAAGATTAGGCACTGATTTTCTTGTGCGAAACGGCCATTCTGGCTGTTGAAAACCGTGACCGCTTCAGCCCTTGAGGAAGGGGGCGAATAATTTCGCCATTTCTTCAATGGACATTTCGCCTGAGGCCTTTTTGCCATTGATGAAGAATGTGGGCGTGGCATCAACACCAAACTTCTGGGCGCCCGCATCGCGCACGGCATTGACCTTGTCATAAAGCCCCTGATCTTTGAGGCAGGATTCGAAGGTCTCCTGGGACATGCCGGTCTGCTTGATGAGATTGGGCAGGCCCTGGAAGGGCTTATCAGTAAAGGCCCAATTCTTCTGCTGGGCGAAGAGCAGATCAATCATGGGTTCGCGCTTATTAGGCCCGGCGCAACGTGCCAGCATGAAGCCAGCTGTCGCCAGCGGATCAAAAGGAAATTCACGCAACGAGAAGCGAACCTTGCCCGTATCAATATATTGCGCCTTTAAAGCGGGAAATGTCTGGGCATGAAAGGCCGCGCAATGCGGGCAGGTCATGGAGGCATATTCAATGATGGTGACGGGGGCATCTTTGGAGCCCAGCCAATCATCCGGCAGAGCCGCTTCGGCGAGGAGTGCCTCAAGCGGATAGGAAGCGGCGCCGGGGGCCTGAGCAAAGGCTGGCTGCAAGGCCGCGCCCGCGAGAGAAAGGCCAAAACCAGCCGAAGCCCCAAGGAATTGGCGACGATCGGGGCGAGGAGATGAGCTCATTTTCTGATCCTTCTGGCGTGCAATGTCTTGAGCGAGGCTTAGATAAGCTATTAGCGCAGGAATTGCGGCTAAAAATATGCACTGACTCTGGCAAGATCAGCCCATGAGTGCAAGCTGATTGCTGAGCCAGAGCTCAGCCTTTGGTGCGGTTTTCTGTGTATATGCGCGAGCCCAGCTTGGTTAGCGCCTCGCGCAATTGTGGATTTTCGACGCTTTGGGTCTCATCTGCGGCTTGACGATGCGCAGATGGCTCAATGGGCCTGATTTTTCGCTTTTGAGAGCGCGGCTGATTGGCTGGTCCCTGCCGAAAGGTCAGACGCCCGATACAACGCCACCCCAAACGGCTATTCACCCGCTCCAGAATGACCGGGGCAAGATGCTGCATTTCCAAAGCAAAGCCGGATTCCACCCGGACGATCAGAGTGGCAGGCTCGGAGGCCTTGGTCGCCACTTTGGCATTGCCACGCGGCGGCCATTGCAGACGCAAAGGTTCGGACACATTCGCCAGCCGCTCGCCTACAATCTGCGGCCAATAAAGAATCAATTCCGATTCCCCAAAGCCCTGCTTGGCCAAAACTGGATCTAGTGCCTTGTTCACAAGCTCTCCCAAAGAACGGGCAAAGACACCTTTGTTCAAGGGGCCTT
Organism: Hyphomicrobiales bacterium; assembly: GCA_900299065.1. Lineage (GTDB taxonomy): Bacteria > Pseudomonadota > Alphaproteobacteria > Rhizobiales > Beijerinckiaceae > Terripilifer. The sequence goes on along the minus strand of OMIJ01000237.1, from coordinate 8,372 downwards.
TGTGAACAGGCGTTGGCTTGGAGGGAGTGAACATAGGGCGAGCTTAGCAGAGGGGAGGCCTGAGAAGGAAGCCTGAAAGAGCAAGCATAGCTCTATAGCGAAAATCTCTGCAGAGCTACTCTTCGATCTGCCCTCAGGGCTTAAGAAAGGGGGAAATGAGTTTGGCCATATCCTCGATCGACATATCACCCGAGGCTTTCTTGCCATTGATGAAAAAAGTGGGTGTTGCCTCTACGCCAAATTTCTGCCCGCCTGCGTCACGCACAGCATTGACCTTATCATAAAGCGACTGATCTTTGAGGCAGGATTCAAAGCTCTCCTGCGACACGCCGGCCTGCTTAATCAGATTGGAAAGTCCCTGAAAAGGCTTATCTGTAAATACCCAATTTTTTTGCTGGGCGAAGAGAAATTCAATCATCGATTCACGCTTGTCTGCGCCCGCGCAGCGCGCAAGCATGAAGCCAGCCGTTGAGAGTGGATCAGAGGGGAATTCGCGCAGTACGAAGCGCACTTTGCCAGTGTCGATATATTGTGTCTTCAATTCAGGGAATGTCTTTGCGTGAAAGGCCGCACAATGCGGGCAGGTCATTGAGGCATATTCAATAATAGTCACAGGCGCATCTTTGGAGCCAAGCCAATCATCCATCAAGGGTTGCTCAGCCAACAAAGCGGCCAATGGATAGATAGGAGAAGTCAATGTTTGAGCCCAAAGTGGCAATGGAAAATTGCAAAGTGTCAAAGCGGCAAGAAACTGACGACGATTGTAATGAAGAGATAAATTCATAGCGTGATCCGGTATAGCTGTTGCGCTGGCAAATGAGCTGTTGATACAAAGTGCCAGAGACGCTCCTATCTGAATTAAATATGCGGTTCAAAAATTCAGCTAAACTCTTACGAAAACAACCAAGAAGAAGATTTTTATAAGCAAGGGTTGTCTAAAAATTGAGATTACAAAATTGCACTCAGACAAGGGTAATCTAAAGACTGTTTCCTATCTAGTGTTAGAAAAAATTTCGCTACCCAATTCACTCACCCTTTGTTTGCCCAGATAAGCCATGGTGCGGCGCATTTCATCTTTCAAAATGGCAAGCGCCTTCTCCGCCCCCGCCTGACCGGCCACGGCCGTGCCATAGAGCGTGGCGCGACCGCTGAGCACAAGATCAGCGCCGAGCGCAATGCATTTGACGATGTCACTCCCGCGACGGATACCTGAGTCAACGATCACAGTCGTTTTGCCGCCAACAGCTGCGACAATCTCGGGCAGCACATCCAAAGTAGCATCCGCACTATCCAGATTACCCCCGCCATGATTGGAGACGACAAGACCATCCACGCCATGAGCGAGTGCCTGTCTCGCATCATCGGCATGAAGAATGCCCTTGATGATGAGTTTGCCCGGCCAGATTTCACGCAGACGATCCACATCTTCCCAACTCACCTGATCAGCGCGCATGGCTTTTTGCGCATTGGCCTTGCCGGTAATTTTGACCTGATATTTGGCGGGATAATTTTCATGCGAGGGCATGCCCGTAGTTGCCAGATAACGGCCCAGCACGCTCACCAACCATTCAGGATGGCGCGCCACATCAAGGATGGAGCGCCAATTCAATTGGTAGGGCGTCGAAAACCCATTGCGGGCATTATGTTCGCGATTTGCGCCATGACCAATATCCACGGTCCAGATCAAAGCTTCAAATCCGGCGTTTTGCGCGCGGCGCACCAATTCATAGGAGAGTTCTTTCTCGCGCCACATATAGAGCTGAAACCATAATTGACCGCCCGCCTCTCTAGCGATTTTCTCCATCGCCGTATTCGAGCCGGTCGCCAAAGTGAAAGGCACGCCCATTTTGGCTGCTGCTTTGGCGAGTTCCAGCTCGCCTTCATACCAGCACAGGCCCGCAATGCCGGTAGGCGCAATTGCCAAGGGCAAAGCAGCCGAGCGACCAAAGATCTCCGTGTGAAGTTTTACGTCAGATATGTCGCGTAAAACACGGTTACGCATTTTGAGATCATCGAAAGCCCGGCGATTATTGCGCAGCGCGATCTGATCTTCGGCGCCCTTGTCGAGATAATCGAACACGCCCTTGGGAAGGCGCTTTTGTGCCGCCAGGCGAAGGTCTTCGATGTTATAGCAGGAAGTGAGCCGTCCCATGTTTTCTCCCAAGAGGAAGAATAAAAGAGCCTCATTTGCAAGTCCAGCTTTACCAGACATTTCCATTCAACCCCGCCAATGTTAGACTGGCTGAAAGCCAACCTTGGAGCCTCGCATGACCCAATCAGCTGCCCCGCTCAATCAGCCCAATGATCTGAATGCTTGGTGGATGCCTTTCACGGCCAATCGGGCGTTTAAGAAAAATCCGCGCATGATCGCGCGCTCCAAGGGCATGTATTATTACACGCCCGAGGGCAAAGCCGTGCTCGACGGCACAGCAGGTCTTTGGTGTTGCAATGCTGGACATAATCGCGAACCTATTGTGAGCGCCATTCAGCAACAGGCTGGAGAATTAGATTTTTCACCGACCTTTCAATATGGCCATCCCAAAGCGTTTCAACTCGCCACGCGCATTGCCGCACTGGCACCGGGCGATCTCGATCATGTGTTCTTTGTCAATTCCGGATCCGAGGCTGTAGATACGGCCCTCAAGGTTGCCATTGCCTATCACAATATCAATGGACAAGGCGCACGCACACGTTTGATTGGCCGCGTGCGCGGTTATCATGGCGTTGGCTTTGGCGGCATTTCTGTTGGCGGCATGGTGGCCAATCGCAAAGTCTTTGGCTCGCTATTAGCCGGCGTAGATCATTTGCCAACAACCTATAATCGCGAACATCAGGCCTTCACCAAGGGTGAGCCGGAATGGGGCGCACATTTGGCTGATGAGCTCGAAAACATCGTCGCTTTGCACGATGCATCCACCATTGCTGCTGTGATTGTCGAGCCCATGGCAGGATCTACTGGTGTTCTGCCTGCCCCTAAGGGTTATTTGCAGAGATTGCGTCAGATCTGCGATAAATACGGCATTCTACTGATCTTTGATGAAGTGATTACCGGCTTTGGCCGCCTCGGCCATGCTTTTGCGGCTGAGCGCTATGGCGTGCAGCCCGATATGATCTGCTTTGCCAAGGGCATTACCTCTGGCACTGTGCCCATGGGCGGGGTTTTGTTCCGCAAGGGCATTCATGATGCTTTCATGAAAGGGCCCGAGCTCGCTGTCGAATTATTCCATGGCTATACTTATTCAGCCCATCCGCTAGCTTGCGCCGCCGGGCTTGCAACGCTTGATCTATATGCCAATGAAAATCTGTTTGAACGCGCGCGTCAATTAGAAGCGAAATGGGGCGATGCCATGCATGCTCTCAAGGGTCTGCCCAATGTGCTTGATATTCGCACCATAGGCCTTGTTGCCGCCTTTGATCTTGCCTCTATTCCTGATGCTGTAGGCAAACGCGCCTATCAGGCCATGCATAACGGTTTTCATGATCTCGGCATACTTACGCGCTTGGCTGGCGAGACATTGGTGGTCACACCGCCCTTGATTGTCAGTGAAGATCAGATTGGCGAGATTGCCGATAAGGTTGGCAAAGCGATCAAATCAGCCGCCTGAGCAAACCCTTACGAGCCATAGGGTCGATCAATAACGCCAGGCATATTTGTCGTGGCGTACATCGACATGGGTAACGCTGGTGCGCCGATAAGTGCCAACGCCATTTACCCCTTCAACGGTGCGTGCAAAGGCTGCAAGCCGAGAGGGTGCAACACCAAGCACGCGGATGTCGGCCGCGCGACAGGAGCGATGCAGCGAGCCGCGACGACCATTGCCCCGAAAACCGGAAGTCACGAGCACATCGGATTTGAAATGCTCGCCAATCTTGTTGAGGGCTGTTTTAAGTTCAGCAGGGAAGCAATCGGTCGAGACATTGGCATAGGCCGCGCGCCAATGCTGGCCCTCTTCCTTGGGACCGGGCTCAAGAGGACGATCATCCTCAATATCTTCTTCAGCGATTTCGGCATCCTGATAGGCAAGTAAGGTAGGTTCGCCCTTGCCCGTCAGCGCCATTGAGAGCGAAGAGAAAAAGCCCCAGCTTGCCGGGCTCTGCTCTGGCTTATCGAGAGCTGCGGATTGAACTTGCGTTGATGTCTCAGACGCATCAGCGAGCTGATCTTTCTCCGGCTCTAATTCAGCCTGTGCGGCACCGTTTGATTTTGCATCAGCCACATGAGCGGGGCGATCCCCAAAATCAGGACGAGGCACGGGCAGCGGAGGATTGCTGGGAGCAATAAAGGTTACAAGCTGCGGCTGATCTGCAGAAGCATGAGCGGCAAGACCAGAAGCATTACTGCTAATTGCTTGTTCGTCAGAGCTAAGTTTCAGATCCAGATTACCTGACTGATCGACCACACAGGCCGAGAGAGCCAAACAGGCTGGAACGAGAAAGACCAGAGCTTTCATTGCACCTTCCGATGAGACCGTGCAGTCCTACCCAGCCAGACGCAGAAGGTCAAACCCTCACGCCCAGATTTACCCCTAGTCACCGCTTGAAAACAGAAAATGACTTTGGATTACAATGCTCAAGCCGATGAATTTTAAATTCAAGCTGATTGCCTTGGGCTATGATATTGGCTCTGTCTGCCTTGATTTAGCCCGATTCGAACATGCCCATTCGTCGTCTCGATCCCATTCTTGTTGATCGCATTGCTGCTGGCGAAGTCGTAGAGCGGCCTGCTTCAGCGGTAAAAGAGCTTGTCGAAAATGCACTGGATGCCGAGGCCAGTCGCATTGAAATTGTCATTGAAGCAGGCGGGCGCAGATTAATTCGCATCATTGATGATGGCATTGGCATGGGCGCAGAAGATCTTGAGCTCTGCGTCGATCGGCATGCCACATCCAAGCTTTCCGATGGCAATCTTGAGACGATTGCAACATTGGGTTTTCGCGGCGAGGCTCTGCCCTCAATCGCCTCTGTCTCTTCGCTGGAGATTCATAGCCGCACACGCAATGGCTCACAGGCGCATGTGATCCGCGTTGAGCAGGGACATAAATCAAAGATTGCGCCCGCCTCCCATTCTGCCGGCACGCGCATTGAGGTGCGAGATCTGTTTGCAGCAACGCCAGCACGTTTGAAATTTCTCAAAACGGATCGCGCGGAAGCGCAAGCCATTGCCGATGTGATCAAGCGCCTGGCCATGGCACATCCTCAAGTGCGCTTTTCTTTGCAAGGCGATCATATTTCCGGGCTCGATTATCCTGCTTGTCCTGAGGGTGCGCAGGGTTGGCTGGCGCGATTGGCGCAGGTGTTGGGCAGCGAATTTCGTGACAATGCTCTGCCCGTCAATGCGCAGCGCGAAGGGCTGGAGCTCAAAGGCTTTGCCGGATTGCCTACTTTTCACAAAGCCAATGGCAGTGCGCAATATCTTTATGTGAACGGCCGCCCGGTGCGAGACAAATTGCTGCACGGCGCTGTGCGGGCCGCTTATATGGATTATATGCCTTCGGATCGCCATCCCGCGCTCGCTTTATTCCTCAATTGCGATCCGCGTTTTGTGGACGTGAATGTACATCCGGCCAAAGCTGAAGTGCGCTTTCGTGATCCTGGCCTTGTGCGCGGCCTGATCATCGGCGCTTTGAAGCAAGCGCTCAGTGAGGCAGGACATCGTGCCTCCAGCCTTGGTGGCGCGCGCACTCTGGCGAGCTTTCAACCCGGAGATTTCCGCACCAACAGCTTTTATAATCGGGCTGATTACAGCCCCGCTCACAATGCCAATTGGGATTGGCGCAATTCGCCCGCCTCTCCCCAATCCATGCCTGATCAAGCTTCATTTGCACCGCGTGGATTTGCTGAGCAAGGCCAGCAGAGTTTTGGTCAAGAGCTGCGCCCTTCTGCAGATTCCAGATCGCATGAGCAAAGCCCCGCACCGCAAGATCTTGATGCACCTTTAGGAGCGGCACGTGCGCAGATCCACGATACTTACATCATCGCACAAACGCGCGAGGGAATTGTTCTGGTCGATCAGCATGCAGCGCATGAGCGATTGGTCTATGAGCGCATGAAGCGCGAGCGCGCGATGAAGGCTATTGATAGGCAAATTTTGCTCATTCCCTGTGTGGTGGAGCTTGATGTGCATGATGTCGAACGCCTGCTCGATCATGCGGCCCAATTGGATGAATTGGGTCTCAAGGTCGAAGCCTTCGGGCCTGGCGCAATCGCTGTGACAGAAGCCCCTGCTCTCTTGAAAGACGGCGATCTGACAAGTCTGATCCGCGATGTGGCAGATAATTTGACAGAGGATGGCTCAACAACACCGCTCGAACGCAAGCTTGATCATGTGCTCGCTACAATGGCCTGTCATTATTCCGTGCGCTCGGGCCGACGCCTGACAGGGGAAGAAATGAACGCACTCTTACGCGAGATGGAATCGACGCCGGGATCAGGACAATGCAATCACGGCCGTCCAACCTATGTGGAACTAAAACTCAGTGATCTTGAACGATTGTTCGGGCGCAAATAATCGGCCTATTTCTGTAAGAGACTTATAGCTTCTGCCAGAATTGAATCTGGGTTTCGCCATAATTGCGGGTTTCGAGATGGGTGAATCCCTCCATGGGTGCAATCACTGCTGCTGAACTTTCTTCCACGACGCATAAAGCCCCGGAGGTGAGCCATTGCCCCTCGCGCAAGGAGGCCATGGCTTGAGGCACTAAATCTCTCTCATAGGGTGGATCAAGAAAGGCCAGAGTGAAAGGGTCTTGCGGAGGCATGGGCCCTAGCCGCGTTGCATCGCGCCGAAAAATTTTGCTCTCGCCGCCAAGACCGAGGTTTTCAACATTCGCGCGCAATAAAGCGCGGCCCTCAGCACTCTCATCGACAAAGAGCGCGAAAGTCGCACCGCGCGACAAGGCCTCCAGTCCCAGTGCGCCCGTGCCTGCGAAAAGATCCATCACGCGCGCGCCTTCAACTGGGGCATCATAGGCATGGGCGAGAACATTGAAGATGGTTTCGCGCAAGCGATCTGATGTGGGACGCACATTATGACTGGAAGGGGCTTTGAGTTGCCGCCCCTTAAAGCGCCCGCCTATAATCCGCATGACTTACAATCCTGATCACTCAGCGCGGCTTTCGTGGCGGGCGGCCAGTCGGGCGCGAGCCTTTGCCACCTTTATCAAACCCACCTTTATCAAACCCACCCTTATCAAACCCGCGCTGATCACGGCCTCGTTTATCAGACCCGCCGCGACCTGAGCTACCTCTGCCTGTATCTGTTCTTGAAGAGTCAGATCTTAAAGCGTCTGATCTTGACGCTCTACCCGCTCCATGCGCGCCTTGCCCGCGATCACCGCGCTTATTAAAATCGCGTGCTTCAAAATCTCCTTCACGCGAGCGCGGGGCACGCTCTTGATCAAAAGATCGCTCACGCCGAGGTGTACGCTCAGAGCTGTGGGGTGAGCGCTCAGAGCTGTGGGGTGAGCGCTCAGAGCTGCGCTGAGTGCGATCATTTGCAGAACCAGATCTTTCATTACGCTGCGCGAGTGAACGCGCGCCGCGCTCTGCTGAACGCGCGCCGCGCTCTGCACCCCTTGTGCGGCCCTTGGCGCGCTGGTCCTCACCCGCCTCTCGCTGGCGCGCAAAGCGCCGACCGTTGCGTGTGTGTTTTTCAGGCTTATCTGACACAGCACTGAGGCGCTCTATGCGCACAGAGCGGCCTTTGCGGTCTTGTGTCTGATCGACTTCCACACGCTGACGCTTTTGCGCGCCCTCTTGTCGCTCGGCGCGCAAAACCGAAACATGTTTACGCTGAGCCGGCTTGGGGCGATCGACACGCGGGCGCGGTACTTCTTCTGTCTTTGATTGCGCGATACGATCATTTTTGCGGTCGCGATTGCGGTCACGCCGGTCCTTTTGAATGCGATGGCTATGCTCGCTGTCAGTTTGTTCAAGCTGATCTGACGGCCCCTCAAAATCAACACCGGCCTCAGCCGCCAAAGCCGGACCCAATTGATCTTTGAGAATGCGTGTGGGCACTTCCTCAACCTCGCCTTCGGCAATTTCGCCCAATTGGAAGGGGCCAAATGACAGACGAATGAGGCGATTGACCTCCAAGCCCATAAATTCGAGGACGCGTTTGATCTCGCGATTTTTGCCCTCGCGCAGACCCATGGTTAGCCAGACATTGGCGCCCTGCACACGATCGAGCTTGGCCTCTATGCCTGCATAGACAATGCCATAAATTGTAATGCCATTGCGCAATGCATCAAGCTGCGCCTGATCTGTTGTGCCCTTGGCGCGCACACGATAGCGACGCAACCATCCAGTCGATGGTAATTCGAGAAGACGCGCCAGACCACCATCATTGGTGAGCAATAAAAGCCCTTCGG
>OMIJ01000236.1 GCA_900299065.1 Hyphomicrobiales bacterium | reverse complement strand
GTGCGTGCCGATCCTAATCAGGCCGATAAGGGTGGCGATGCGGCGCGAGCTGCTTTGGCGCTCTATCATCTCAAACAGCGCGGCGGGGCTCGCTAATGGCCAAGGAAAATCGCGCCGCATCCCGCCTTTATGCGGTGCAAGCGCTCTATCAAATGGAAATCACCGGCAAGGGAATGAATGAAATCCTTGCCGAATTCGAGACCTATTGGATGGGGCGTGAGATTGAGGGCCAGCTCTATCACGAGGCGGAAGTGGCGTTTTTTCAAAATATCATTGCTGGCGTTTTGGAGCGACAAGTCGAGATTGATCGCCAGACGGATCGCGCCTTGCAGGAAGGCTGGCCGCTGCGCCGCGTTGAAGCTTTGATGCGCGCTGTTCTGCGCGCGGGCGTTTATGAATTGATCAAGCGTCTGGATGTGCCAGCGCGTGTCGTCGTCAAAGAATATGTTGATGTTGCAGCCGCCTTCTTGCCGCGTGATGAAGTGGGCATGATCAATGCAGTGCTTGATCGGCTGGCACATGAGAATAGGGCGGCTGAATTCGAATAGGCGAGGGCATGACAAATCGGCTAAGCGAAGACGAGATCATTGCCCGTATTTTTGCTCCGCTTGCGGGGCTTGGTTCGCTGGATCTGCGCGATGATGCGGCTCTCCTCTCGCCTCCACCTGGTCATCAACTTGTTGCGACCACAGATGCTCTGGTGGCCGGTGTGCATTTCTTCCCCAATGATCCGCCCGATTTGATTGCGCAAAAAGCGCTGCGGGTGAATGTCTCTGATCTTGCCGCCAAAGCGGCTGATCCCTGGGGCTATCTCTTGTCGATCGCTTTGCCTGATACGTCCTGCGCAGAATGGCTGAAGGCTTTTGCTCAGGGGCTGAAAAGCGATGGTCAGACCTATGGCCTGTCTCTGCTGGGCGGGGATACTGTGCGCACGTCCGGCCCTTTGATGATCAATGTGACCGCTCTGGGTCTTGTCCCGCAAGGGGCCATGATCCAGCGCACCACTGCGAAGGCAGGAGATCGCATTTATGTTTCAGGCACCATTGGCGATGCAGCCCTGGGGCTTGTCCTACGGCAACAACAGATCAAACGCGCAGACGAATTAAAGTCGGAATGGCAGCATTATCTGCTCGATCGCTATCTGCTGCCATTGCCACGCAATGGGCTTATCATTGCTTTGCGCACACATGCCCATGCTGCGATGGATGTGTCCGATGGTCTGATTGGGGATCTGACAAAACTGACGAAAGTCTCTCATGTGAGTGCCAGAGTTGAACTCTCGCGCATTCCTCTTTCGCCGGCTGCGCGCGATGTGATCGCCCTGCAAGAGGATGCGTTTGATCGGGCTGTCACAGGTGGCGATGATTATGAAATCCTCTGCACTGTTCCGCCTGTTGCCAGCGCTGATTTTGAGCGGGCCGCCGCAAAGGCTCATATATTGGTGACCTATATTGGGGATGTGATCCCGGGCGATCAGCCACCGCTCTGGTTGGATAAAACTGGGCAGACCAAAACATTTGGAAAAGCCTCTTTCAGTCATTTTTGAAAAGGGCAAGATAATCAACACACGAAGATTGGGGGGGATCATGAGCGATACAAATTATACAGATGAAGAAATCACCCAAAAGGTTTCGCGCCTGCCGCCGCTCACTTTGCCGCTGGACCCAATCATTGCGCAATTATTTGAAGAGACTCGCAAACGCGGCGGCCATTTGCTCAATCTACACAAGACCAATGCTCACGCTCCCCGTCTTTCGCGCGCCAAAAAACCATTGACCTATGCCTTGCGCAATGAATGCGATGTCGCGCGCATTTACCGTGAACTCGCCATTTGTCGCACGGCGCAAATTGTCGGCTGTGATTATGAGGTCAATCATCATCTCCCGCTGTTGTTAATGGCGGGCGCAACACAAGAGCAGGTCGATGCGCTCGAGCATTGGGTTGATCATCAATCTCTCTATGATGAAAAACAATTGGCTGTTCTGGCCATGACAGAAGAAATGATGACGCAAAAGGGCGAAGTATCGGACGCGACTTTTAGCCAGATGGAGAAATATTTCTCCTCCCAGGAGATTGTCGAAATTCTCTATAATTCCACCACCTATTATGGCAATGGCCTGTTTATGAAAGCTCTGCGCATCGTCAAGGATGAGCCACACAAGAAAGCCGCACCGGGAAAATTCTGAGCAAGCGGATTTTAAATAGTCTTATCTAGCTCAAAACAGCTTGATGAAATCACGGCTTGCCGATTCGGGGTCGGCAGCTTTGATAATGGCTGAGACGACGGCCAGGCCATCAGCACCAGCGGCAATCACTGGTGCGCTATTATCTGCCTTCAAGCCACCAATGGCCATGACGGGTTTTTGTGTTTGCTGGCGCAATTTCCGAAAGCCCTCCACTCCTAAAGTCTTTGAGGCATCGGGCTTGGTCGTTTGATCATAAAGCGGGCCAATGCCCAGATAATCGGCCAAAGCCACATCGGCTTGCATGATCTGCTGGTGATTGGTGATCGACAGGCCAATCAATTTATTCGGGCCTATCAGCGCGCGCACCTGCTCAATTGGCATATCTGTCTGCCCCACATGCACGCCATCCGCATCAACCGCCAAAGCAATATCAACCCGATCATTGATGATGAGCGGTATGTTGTGAGGCGCCAGCAAAGTTTTGAGCGCATGCGCCTGCTCAAGAAACTCACGTGTGCTCGCATGCTTCTCGCGCAATTGCACCATGGTTGCACCGCCGCGCACACTCGCGCCTACAATGTCGCTTAAGCTGCGTCCGCCTGCCAATGTGCGATCTGTGACAAGACACAATCGCCAGATTTTGGGATCAATTGCCATTTACTCGCTCTTGCTCAATTGAGTTTACTTAATTGACGCGCAATCGCGTCATCAGATCATCCGGGCCAATGGCATCAAGCGCATCAACAAAGGCGGTGCGGAAG
>OMIJ01000235.1 GCA_900299065.1 Hyphomicrobiales bacterium | reverse complement strand
CGCTGAAGAAGCGTGATTTTTGCAGAACGATGCGTTGGGCATCTTGTTGCGGGCGCATCAGCTTGTCATGAAAATAGGGGAGGGCCTCACGCATATGATGACGCGCTTCTTCATCCGTCTCTGCAATACAAGTTTGCTGCCCTATCAGAATATGATCAGGGCCGGGGTCTCTGCCATGGGCACGCGAGACTTTCTTATAAATCTCAATCGTATCGCGCACGACATCAAGATCAATGATCAGAGTCATACCCAAAATGGCATCATATTGGCCTACAAATTCAGCCGATTCCTCATTGGAGGCTGACAATAAGATACGCGGATGCGGCTTTTGAAACGGCTTTGGCCAGATTGAGACAGCGCGATGCTGGTAGAATTCTCCCTCCCAACCGAAAGGCTCTGGCTCGGTCCAGGCTTTGAGGATGAGGTCGAGCGCCTCTTTCATACGTGCGCGCGATTGGCTAGGGGGTATATTGTAGGAAATATATTCATGCGGAATGCCGCGCACAAAACCTGCCACGAGGCGGCCACCACTCATCACATCGAGCATGGCATATTCTTCGGCCACGCGGATGGGATTGAGGATTGGCAAGAGATTGCCCAGCATTGCGATTTTTATCGAACTCGTGCGCTGTGTGAGGGCGGCACCAATCAGATTGCAATTGGCCATCAGACTATAGGGCGAAAAATGATGTTCATTCGCAGCGACCCAATCAAAACCGCAGGCCTCTGCATGAACCATTGTATCCAGATAGGTTTTATAGAGCTGTTGGCCTTTGACGGGATCAAAATCCGCATTGCGTGCAGGCCATTCGGCAGGGGTCTTGTCCAGATGCGTCCATGGCATGAGATGGAAGAATGAAAATTTCATTTCGCTTACTGCACCCTTGAGACTCTGATTTAGACTTGATCTTGTCTTGGTGATCCTAATCGAATGGATAGACTCCCGGTTCTTGACGATAGGCTTTTGTTAAGCCTTCAATCCCGGAGCGCAACATCGCGCCCCAGCTGTCTCTGGTGGTGGCGCCAATATGCGGTGAGGCGAAGAAGGTGGGGATGTCGATCAAAGGATTGCCATTTGCCGGTTCGACAGCAAAGACATCAAAGGCAGCTCCGGCCAAATGTCCATTGGTCAATCTCTGGGCCAAAGCATTCTCATCAACCAATGAGCCCCGTGCGCAATTGATCAGAATGGCACCTTGTTTCATCTTGTCGAGCACTTCACCAGTATAAAGGCCAAGGGTCGTGTGATTGCGTGACAGATGAATGCTAAGCACATCTGATCTTTTCAGCAGATCCTCAAAGCTGACTTCCTCGACATTCCATTGTCGATAGAAATCTGGCATGGGCAGGCGGTCACAGGCCAATATCTTCACGCCAAAGGGCTGCAGGAGCTTGACCAATTCCTTACCAATATAACCGCAACCATGAATGCCAACGGTTTTGCCGCGCAAATCAGCACCAAAACCAATCGGGCCCTTCCAGGCTGATTTGCGTAAAATGGAAGAGAATTCATGCACGCGGCGTAGAGTCAGGATCATATAGGCCAGAGAGAGTTCAGAGACCGAGACTTTATTGATCCCGGCGGCCCAGTACATTTTGATGCCAAACTGATTGAGTATGGCCGGATCTATGTGATCCACGCCGGCTGAGCAGAGCGAGACAATTTTCAGATCGGGCAGGCTGGCGCAGACCCTTTGTGTAAAGCGATCAAGGCCAATCAGCGCGGCCTCATAGCCTTTGAGGTAGTCAATCAGCTGATCCTCATTCATCGGTACGCGATCGGTGCGGAATTTGATGCCGGGATAGGCCTGCGCCAGTTCGCTCTTTAATTCCGGGAAGAAATCGAAATAGGGCGTTGTGACTGCTACCCGCATGGTTTCCTCTAATCCTGATGGCTCTAAGCATGTATCAAATGCCTATCGCGTTTGACGGGTTTGCGTCAAACAGATTGAAAGTACATTGATTTCAGGCGTTTTTGCCAGATCCCGCAATCATCTTCGGCAGCATTTGCACTTTGCTAACCTTGTTGCGAGCTTGGAGGCCAAAAAACAATGTTTTTTGGCTTGTTAACACCTCTGAGGCGGTCAAATTAACCATCCTCAACCCGGACTTTTGCTGTCCGTTGCCAATTCGTAAACAGGCTGCGGGCAAGGGCGTGGGGAGGCCAGTAATCGCCAAAGCCAGCAAATCGGGGAGAAAGTTTAACGTTTGAGCCGATTTTAGAGGCCCTTTTCGCGATTTGTTATCCTTAACAAGCTGGTCATAACAATTAATTCGATCGCGTAAAATTCGAATATTTTACTTAGATCGACGGCAAAAGCTGGCTGGCACATTGGCCCCATAACAAACGGGGGCATCAAATGTTGCGTACAGTCATTAAGCGGGCACTTGAAATATCAGTGATATTTTCTTTGGGTTTAGGCCTTGCTCAAGCCGGGGAGGCCAATTGGTCCAAAACGAGCTATGCGGCAGTTGGTAAACAGACTCTTGTGCCCTTTGGCTGGGTCGATTTCTGCAATCGCTATGAAGACGAATGCGACGACACTTCCATGCCTGCGATGGACATTAATTTAACCGCTCAGACTCAGAAGATTCTGGTGCGCGTCAATGCCTGGGTTAATTCGCACGTCAAGCCTTTGTCCGACATGCAGCATTGGGGCGTGGTCGATCGCTGGGATTACCCGACTGATGGCTATGGCGATTGCGAAGATTATGTCCTCTACAAGCGCCGCCTGTTGATGGCCGAGGGTTTTCCCCGTCAAGCCTTATTGGTCACGGTGGTGAAGGATGAACATGGCGATGGTCATGCTGTGCTGACCGTCAAGACCAATCAGGGCGAATATATTCTTGATAATCTGCGTGAGCCCATACGGCCCTGGGAGCAGACCAATTACAAATTCGTCAAACGTCAGTCGCAGGAAAATCCCAATATTTGGGTTGATATCGGTGGTCCGGCCATGCCGGCACTGGTGGTCTCACGCTGAGCCCCAGCAAGAGATCCAAACTTCAAGCCGGACGAAAGTCCGGCTTTTTTTGCGTCTAATTTTGAATTGACCGCCTCGGGAAAAAGAGTCTGAATTGCCCTGTTTCAGTCTGTCTTTTTAAAGGGGTATTGAATGACAAAGATCTTTTCCCATCCTTGGTCGAAGTTAGGCTTGGGTCTCACTTTGGCGTTGAGTTTTCCTGTTGCATCACAAGCGCAAACCGCTTTGCAGAAATGTTCGTCACAATATAGGGCAGCTAAAGTGGCTGATCAGCTCAATGGTCTGAGCTGGAACCAGTTCCGTTCTCAATGTCCCACCATTGAACTTGCGCAGGCCAATCCACTCAAGCCGCCAGCACAAGCTCCTGCTACTCAGGCGCCTGTGGCACAGTCCCCCGCCGTGCAAGCCCCGGCTGTGCAAGCTCCTACAACACGAGCGACGAATGCCAGAGGAAATGCTGCTAAAACGCCCGCAACGCCTGTCGATCCCATTCCTCCGGCTCTGGGCGGTGCGCCAGCTGGAAATGCAGTCTTTCCCAAAGCGATTAATCCTAAATATGCCAATGAGACACCAGCTAAACAGCGCTCAAAGACCTGTCTGGATCAATATAATGCCAATAAGACCAGCAATGGGAATGGTGGTCTGAAATGGATCGAAAAGGGCGGTGGCTATTACAGCCAATGCAGCGCTCGTTTAAAAGGGTGATCTTTTCAAATCAAGCAAAAGCCCCGCCTGATTGAGACGGGGCTTTTCATCGTTCGAAGACGTGCAATCGTTTCTGAACTTGCGTTTGATTAGTGCAGCAATGCGACAATCGCATGAATGTTGAAATAGGTTCCAGACAATAACACTGTTCCTATTATGCCCAGAGCAAGTGAGCCAAAGGCAAACACGATAAGCCCAGACAAGAGCGCGACCGAGGCCAGAACGATGCCTAATTGCAAAAAGAGCGATGCGATCTCATAGGCATGATAGCGGCTCAAATATTCATCGCGGTCATGCTCAAGCGCTTTGGCTTTTGCGGTCAGTTCCTTGCGCCCTTCATTGGTGGAGGGCTCGCTCTCCCAACGATCCACTGTCGCTTGCCAGGTCGCCAATTGCTTGTCGGTCGCTTCCTTATTGGCAGGCTGTTCAATTTTGGCATTCTCTATAGCGGTGCGAACGACTGTCTGGCGGATTGTTTTGGCCTGGAAGAAATTCCACGTATCGCTGACCTGAATATTCAAGACCAGACCCTGTGTCTGGGCTGATTTGCCCAACATTTCGGATATAGCCAGAAACAGAGCCAGAATAGAGATCATCAGTCCGATGATTTTCGAGGCTTTGCTCGAGCTATGTTCAGCATGGTGCTGTGCTTCTTCAGCAACTTCATGGATGGTTTCAGACATAAAATCTCCGCCTTCTGGCTGGTTGGGATATGCATCTTTGGGCGATTCGCGGCTATTGAGCAAATTAAGGCCATGCTTGCTCTAACTCTCTGAAATGGAGTAGCTTAGTTTCCAACAGGAGCCCTTAATGCCGATTATCAATCGCATTGCAGAACTGGCCGGAGACGCGCAGCTTTGGCGCCGGGATCTGCATCAAAACCCCGAATTGCTGTTTGAAGTTCATCGCACTGCTGCCTTTGTGGCAGAGCAATTGCGTGCCTTTGGCTGTGATGAAGTGGTTACGGGGATTGGCCGAACCGGCGTTGTAGGCGTTTTGAAAGGGCGTTTACCTGGATCGTCTGTGATTGGACTCCGCGCCGATATGGATGCTTTGCCCATGCAGGAGGAGACTGGTCTGCCCCATGGCTCGCAGACTAAAGGTCTCATGCATGCCTGCGGGCATGATGGGCACACAGCCATGTTGCTGGGGGCAGCACGCTATCTGGCCGAGACCCGTAATTTTTCCGGTACGGCCGTGTTCATCTTCCAACCTGCGGAGGAAAATGGCGGAGCAGGGGCCAAGGCGATGATTGATGATGGTTTGATGCAGCGCTTTGGCATTCAGGAAGTCTATGCTCTGCATAATCAACCGGGCCTGCCTATAGGGGCCTTTGCCTTGAACCCAGGGGCCATTTTGGCCTCTTCAACGCGTGTCGAAATTGAACTGCGCGGATTGGGCGGCCATGCGGCTAAACCGCATTTATGCATTGATCCGATCGTGATTGGTGCGCAGCTCATAGCCAATCTACAAAGCGTGATTTCGCGCAGTCTTGATCCCCTTGAGGGCGGTGTTTTATCGATCACGCAATTTCATTCAGGCACGGCCTTTAACATCATCCCCGAGACAGCCTATCTGGCGGGGACTCTGCGCTGTTTGAATATGGATATGCAGCGACTGGCCTGTGCGCGCATCAAAGAAGTGGCTGATGGGCTAGCAGCAGCCAATCGCTGCAACGCCAAGGTGACTTTGACAGATGGCTATCCTGTGACAAAGAACCATGCAGCGCAGGCGCAATTTGCCCAAACCATTGCAAAGGACATTGTTGGTGATGCGCATGTCGATGGACAAATGCCGCCTTCAATGAGCGCGGAAGATTTTTCTTTCATGCTCGAAGCGCGACCCGGTGCCTTTCTCTACATTGGCAATGGCGACACTGCCGGGCTGCATCATCCCAAATATGACTTTAATGATGAAGTGCTGCCCTATGGCATGAGCTTTTGGGCTAGATTGGTGGAAAACAGACCCAATCTTGGATAAAGATTAGAGAACAAAATTCTCTATGGTAAGACATTGGATGATCACAATCGGATCTGTGTGATTGTGACAAGGGAGTTGACCGTGCTGGCCTTTATTCTGCGCCGTCTTGGCCAGAGCGTTTTTCTGCTGATAGCCATGGCGGTCCTGGTCTTTTTGAGCATTTACGCCATTGGTGATCCCATTGATGTGTTATTGCCCGCCGATGCTGTTCAGAATGAGCGTGAGGCCGCCATTCGGCATTTAGGGCTTGATCAACCTCTCTGGATGCAATTTGGTCGTTTTCTCTGGAATGTCTTGCAGGGTGATCTGGGCAAATCCTTTGTCTTTGGATCTGATAGTCTTAGCCTGATTTTAGGGCGCTTGCCTGCAACGCTGGAGCTGGCGTTTGTAGCCCTGCTTCT
>OMIJ01000234.1 GCA_900299065.1 Hyphomicrobiales bacterium | reverse complement strand
TCTTCTGGATCAGATCGCCAATGTAAACGATATTGTCGTTCTTGAGGCAATTGGCCGAGCGAACTGACAATTCAAGCTCATCAACTTTCTTGAGCAATGCCGGATTGAAGGCAAGCTCGGGAATGGAAGGCGCAGCCTCTTCCCGCTTGGGCTCTTCGAAGTTGACGAAAACATTGAGCTGATCCTGCAGAATGCGCGCGGCATAAGCCACAGCATCTTCAGGGCTAATGCCGCCATTGGTTTCAACCATCAGGGTCAGCTTGTCGTAATCAAGGATCTGGCCTTCGCGTGTATTCTCGACGCGATAGCTAACCTTGCGTACCGGCGAATAAAGACTGTCAATCGGGATCAGACCAATGGGTGAATCTTCAGCGCGATTGCGATCAGCAGGGACGTAACCCTTGCCGGTATTGACTGTGAATTCCATGCGGATTTCAGCGCCATCATCGAGCGTGCAGATTCCCAATGCAGGATTGAGAATCTGAATGTCGCCGGTCACCTGAATATCGCCAGCCGTGACAACACCCGGGCCCTGCTTCTTCAGCGTCATGCGCTTGGGGCCATCGCTCTGCATCTTGATGGAAATGTCTTTGATATTGAGGACAAGATCCGTGACATCCTCGCGCACACCGGGGATGGAGGAAAACTCATGCAATACGCCATCAATATGCACGGCGGTGATCGCCGCGCCTTGCAGCGAGCCCAACAAAACACGACGCAATGAATTACCCAGAGTGAGACCAAAGCCACGCTCCAGCGGTTCGGCAACCATAGTTGCCACGCGCTTGGGATCATCCCCCAGAGAAATCTCAAGCTTGTTAGGACGGATCAGTTCTTGCCAATTCTTATGGATCACGACGGCACCTTTCTGATGCGCACATGGCATATCGGTCCGTCGACCCTGGCCATGTACTGTCGGAAATACAGGGACACCCAGCCACACCCGTCAGTGCAGCAAGGAAAAAACTTAGACGCGACGACGCTTGCGCGGACGGCATCCATTGTGCGGGATGGGGGTGACATCGCGGATGGAGGTCACTGCAAACCCGGCAGCCTGCAATGCCCGCAGGGCCGATTCACGGCCCGAACCAGGACCCGAGACTTCAACTTCAATCGTCCGCACGCCATGCTCGGAAGCCTTGCGCGCTGCATCCTCTGCCGCCATCTGCGCGGCATAAGGCGTGGACTTACGCGAACCTTTGAAACCCATAGTCCCCGAGGACGACCAGGCAATCGTATTGCCTTGCGCATCGGTAATGGTGATCATTGTATTGTTGAATGTCGAATTCACATGGGCCACGCCCGATGCAATATTTTTTCGCTCGCGACGACGAACGCGTGTTTGTGCTTCTTTTGCCATTCTTCAGGTCCTTCAAGCGCGCCCGTAATACCAGGCGCTAGGGCTATGCCGGAATAAACCGGCGTGAAAAGGCGCAGCAAGCCACGCCTTGAAAACGAAATGTGAAACTTACTTCTTCTTGCCAGCGATTGGCTTGGCCTTGCCCTTGCGTGTGCGCGCATTTGTATGCGTGCGTTGACCGCGGACGGGCAATTGGCGACGATGACGCAGACCACGATAGCAACCCAGATCCATCAAACGCTTGATGTTGATCGCCACTTCACGGCGCAGGTCGCCTTCGACCATATAATCACGGTCAATGGTTTCGCGGATTTGCAGCACTTCAGCATCGGTCAATTGCGCAACACGACGCTCGGCCGGAATACTGACCTTTTCGCAGATCTCTTCAGCCTTTTTGGGGCCAATGCCGTGGATATACTGAAGCGCAATGATCACGCGCTTATTGGTAGGGATATTAACCCCCGCTATACGAGCCATCAGCTCACTCCATGTCTTGCCGTGAAACGGCTTAAAATCGCCAGAGGCGAGGAAACCTTGCGTCCGGTGGAGGCCGGCCCTTGCAAGGTGAGAACGAAACACTCGGGCAAAGCCGGAGCACAAACGATCTCGGTGAAGCGCGCTGAATAATACGGTTAGATACGAGGGTCAAGCATAAATGCTAAAAAGGCCCCGAATTAGGCAGAAATCTTGATTTAGCCCAGAATCTTGTCGAGCGCTTTGCTTACCTCATCGATGGGCGCCATGCCATCAACGCTGCGCAAAGTTCCCTTAGACGCATAATAGGCTGAAACAGGAGCCGTCTGCTGACGATAGGCATCAAGCCGGATTTTGAAGGATTCCGGATTATCGTCCGCCCGCACAGTGCCTCCGGCCGCGATAGTCTCTTTGGCGCGGTTTTCGATACGGGCCAGAAGCGCCGATTCATCTACCTTCAACTCAACAATCGCATCGAGCTGCATATTCATCTGGGCTAAAATTTTGTCCAGCGCCTCAGCCTGCGCCACGGTGCGCGGAAAACCATCCAGAATGAAGCCTGGCTTGCAATCAGCCTCTTGGATCCGGTCAGCGATAATGCCAACCACGATCTCATCGGACACCAGCCCACCAGCATCCATCACAGCCTTGGCCTTCAAGCCGATGGGAGTACCCGCCTTGACCGCCGCTCGCAGCATGTCGCCGGTAGATAATTGGGGTATGCTATGTTTTTGGGTGAGACGTGTAGCCTGAGTTCCCTTGCCCGCTCCTGGCGGCCCAAGAAGTATCAGTCTCATTTCCGTCTCCCCCGTAGTCTGGCCTTTTTGACTAGGCCTTCATATTGCTGAGCTTGAAGATGACCGTGCACCTGCGCAACCGTATCCATGGTGACGCTGACAACGATCAGCAGCGATGTGCCACCAAAATAGAACGGAAGCGCTGCATAGGAAACTAGCATTTCGGGTATAAGGCAAATAATCGACAGATAAGCTGCCCCGATAACGGTTATCCGCATCAACACTTGATCGATAAACTGAGCCGTACGCTCACCAGGGCGAATACCGGGCAAGAATCCCCCGTGCTTTTTCAGATTATCAGCCGTTTCAGCCGGATTAAACACAACTGCTGTGTAGAAAAATGCAAAAAACACGATCAGCAGCACATAGGTCAGCATATAGAGCGGACGGCCATGGCCCAGATAAGTGGCAATTGTCGCCAGAAAGCCTGTGCCGCCAGAAGTCTGTGCAAAATTGGCAATGGTCGTCGGCAGCAACAGCAGTGAAGAGGCAAAGATCGGCGGAATAACACCCGATGTGTTGAGCTTGAGCGGCAGGAAGGAGGTCTGCCCCTCATAAACACGATTGCCAACCTGTCGCTTGGGATATGTAATCAGCAAACGACGTTGGGCGCGCTCCATAAAGACGATGAAAGCCACAACCAATACCGCCATGACGATCACACCAAGGATCAAAGCGGTTGATATGGCGCCTTGACGTCCCAGCTCCAAAGTGTTGACAATGGCCGAGGGAAAGGCCGCTACAATACCGGCAAAAATAATCAGCGAAGAACCATTGCCAATGCCGCGCGCTGTAATCTGCTCGCCCAGCCACATCAAAAATAATGTGCCGCCCATCAAGGTCAGCACAGTCGAGAAACGAAAGAAGAGACCGGGATCAGTGACAACGCCCGCCTGCCCCTCAAGGCCGATCGCAATGCCATAGGCCTGAAATGCTGCGAGAACGACAGTCAGATAGCGGGTATATTGATTGAGAATCTTGCGCCCGGCCTCACCCTCTTTCTTGATCGCTTCCAATTGCGGAAACACAGAGGTCAACAGTTGAATGATGATAGAGGCTGAAATGTAAGGCATAATGTTGAGCGCAAAGATCGCCATGCGCTGCACAGCACCGCCGGCAAACATATTGAAGAGCTCAAGCACGCCCTGTTGCTTGCCCGTGAAGCTGGCTTCGAAAGCTGCAGGATCAATGCCAGGCAGCGGAATATAAGTGCCAAGGCGATAAACAACCAAAGCGCCCAAAGTGAACCAGATGCGTTTCTTGAGTTCCTCTGCCTTGCCTATGGCCGAGAAATTGATCGAGGCTGCAAGCTGTTCGGCTGCCGATGCCATTCCATGCTCCCCTAGGCGTCAACCGCCAGTCCATTCAAAAATCGCCTGACGATCAAGCGTCAAATTCCATCGCAAAGTCTGCCAATCGCAAAAGCCTGCGAAACAGACTATCCTTGTGCCACATTTGCCGAGCAGACAAAACTGTAAAAACTCGGCCGAATATGCAAACGGGGCGGATAGGTTTTCACCCTCGCCCCGCTGAAGTCATATAGGTGCGAGAGGATTTGAAATCACCCCGCACCGCTCATCATTCAAGCCGAGGCAGTCGCCTCAGGTGCGAGCTTCTTTACCGAGCCGCCGAGCTTTTCGATCGCGGCAATGGCGGATTTGGTCGCACCAAAGACCTCGAAAACCAGCTTGGACTTGAGTTCGCCCGTGCCCAGCACTTTCACGCCATCCCGGACCCGTGACAAAATTCCGGCTTCTACCAGAGCTGCCTCAGTCACAGGCTTTTTCGCATCGAGCTTACCAGCATCAATCGCCTGCTGAACACGGCCAATATTAACCTCATTCAGATCCAGCGCATGAATATTGTTGAAGCCACGCTTGGGCAGACGACGATGCAAGGGCATCTGACCACCTTCAAAGCCCTTGATACGCACGCCAGAGCGCGCGGTCTGACCCTTGCCGCCACGGCCACTCTGCTTGCCTTTGCCCAAGCGTGGCTTCAACAATATTCATGCGCTGGATCTGAATGAGGTT
>OMIJ01000233.1 GCA_900299065.1 Hyphomicrobiales bacterium | reverse complement strand
TCCCATTCCCGTAGGTCTTGGCAAAGAACAAGGCCGCCGTCTGGATTTGTTGAAACAGCAATGCCCCTGGGGTGAGTTTTTCCTCTCTGATCCCGATTATACGATGATTGCCGTGCGCGAGCGTCATTGAGATGAGGTAAGGCATTTGAGGGATGCATTCGCACTAGGCGAGTGCGCATGAAACCTTTATGCCTGCCTTGCTCATATGAGTTTGAAGCGGGGCAGAATGCAGGCCGGTGAACATAAGCAGAGCGAGCCTGAATGGGTCGCGGTCATCGGCGGCGGCCCGGCGGGCTTAATGGCTGCCGAAGTACTGGCTGAGGCCGGTCACAAGGTCATCATCTTTGATCATATGCCCAGCCTTGCGCGCAAATTCCTTATGGCGGGGCGGGGCGGCCTCAATCTCACCCATTCGGAAGAGTTTGAACGCTTCCTCACGCGCTATGGCCCGGCGGCCTCAGTCTTGCGCCCCATGATCAAGGCCTTTTCTCCGCAAGCCTTGCGTGATTGGTGCGCGGCGCTGGGTGAGCCAACATTTGTAGGCTCAAGTGGGCGTGTCTTTCCGCAAAGCTTCAAGGCCTCGCCTCTATTGCGTTTATGGTTGCGCAGATTGGCTAAGCTTTCTGTTGAAGTGAAATTGCGTCATCGGTTCATTGGCTGGTCGTCCTCAGGCGGTTTGAATTTCGCAACACCAAAGGGCGAGATTTGTTTGCATCCCGGCGCTGTGATTTTGGCCATGGGTGGCGCGTCCTGGTCCAGATTGGGCTCAGATGGCACATGGGGTGAGGCCTTGCAAAATAAAGCGATATCCATTGCACCCTTCAAGCCCGCGAATTGCGGCTTTGATGTTCAATGGTCGCAGATTTTGCGTAAGAAATTTGCTGGCATGCCTCTCAAATCTATCAGCCTCAGCTTTGGTGAAACCAAAGTGCCTGGTGAAATGATGATCACGCAATATGGCGTGGAGGGCGGCGCGATCTATGCTTTGTCATCCGCGCTGCGTGAAGCCATTGAGGATCAAGGTTCAGCTGAACTGCTGATCGATCTGCGCCCTGGTCTCAATCTTGCCGATTTGACCAAGCGACTGAAGGAGGCCCGAAAGGGCGAAACCAGAGCCAATCAATTACGCAAAGCCGCGGGCCTCAGCCCTTTGGCCATTTCTCTGCTGCGCGAAATAGGCCCCTTGCCGGAAAGTCATGAATCTCTTGCCCATTTGATCAAATCCTATCCTTTGCAATTGACTGGGATACAATCCCTGCAAAAGGCCATTTCCACCGCAGGCGGGGTGAAATTCGCTGATTTGGATGAGAATTTGATGATTGCTTGCCTTCCAGGCGTCTTCTGCTGTGGTGAAATGCTGGATTGGGAGGCGCCAACAGGCGGTTATTTGCTGCAGGCCAGCCTGTCCAGCGGCAGATGGGCGGCAGAAGGCGTCAAAAAATGGCTTCTAAATCTCAAATAATGGGATAATCTCTTTATTTCCTGAACGGCCAGCACCTTTGCGAGTGTGAACGAGAGCATGACCAGTCTTGAACGGATGATCGGCATACTCGACCTATTTGAAGGCCAGCAGATTGAATGGACGATTGAAGATCTGCATGCCCGATTGGGGCTGACACGCTCCACGCTCTATCGTTATCTCAAAGTGCTCACTGATGCGGGCCTTCTCACCTCTCTGCCTGACATTGGCTATATGTTGGGCCCGCGCATTGCAGAGCTTGATTATCACATGCGCCAGTTTGATCCTTTGATTGCGGCTAGCCGTCCAGTCATGGCGCAATTGGCAGATCAATTTGCCGGTATTGCCTTGCTCTGCCGTCGCTATCGCGATCGGGTTCTATGCGTCCACCAGGTGCAGAAGACCGTCAGTTTCCAAAGTAATTATCAACGCGGCAGAGCCCAGCCCTTACTCAGAGGCGCGGCCTCTCGCATTATTCTGGCATATCTGCCTGCTAATAATCTGCGTCGCATTTACGAGGCGCAGCCCGATGTTTGTGCCATTGCAGGATTGGGCGATAGCCTCGATGCCTTTCGCGCTCGTCTGCGTCAAATCCGCCAGACGGGTTGGGACACGACCAGCGCCGATGTGACGCCCAATGTCACGGGAATTGCTGCCCCTATTTTTGATGGCCGCGGTATGATTCTGGCCAGTCTGAGCCTGACTATAGGCCAGCCCGATCTGCCCACTGACCGGCTCAAACTGATTGCTGATCAGGTGATGTTTGGCGCTGGCATTGTCACCCGTGCCATGGCGCAGCATCAGGCGCAGAACGGGGCGCTCGAGCGCCCCCCATCATGACTCCCATGAAACTTATTCTGCCAATTGAGACTTGCCATTCCGGTAGATATGCTAAAAGCACTTGTGTGAAACGTCAGACATAGAGGAAAGCCCATGCCCGATCTCAGCCAGATCAAAGACGATCTTGTCACCGCCAATCGCATTTTGGCGCATCATCACGTGGTTGATTCCTTCGGGCATGTCTCAATGCGCCATCCCGAGAATCCCAAACATTTTTTCATGTCGCGGGCCCGCGCACCAGCCTGCGTTGAAATGGGCGATATCACCGAATTCAATCTCACCGGCGATGTGATCGGTCACGAGCCCGGCAAGCCCTATTCCGAGCGCTTCATTCATGCCGCTGTCTATGAGGCACGCCCGGATGTGATGGCTGTAGTCCATAATCACAGCCCCAATGTTGTGCCTTTCACCGTGCAATCCAAAAAGCGCCTGCGTCCCATCATGCATATGTGCGCGCCCATTGGCACAGATATTCCCACCTGGGATATTGCGCATAAATTTGGCACTACCAATCTTCTTGTGACCTCCATGGATATGGGCCGCGATCTGGCTTCTGCATTGGGTCAACGCACAGTGGCGCTGATGCGCGGCCATGGCAGTGTTGTGGCGGGGCGATCTCTGCGCGATGTTGTCTTCACTTCGGTCTATATGGAGATCAATGCGGAAATGCTGATCAAGGCCTATCAATTGGGCGAGGGCGATGTCACGCCCATGTCGGATGGCGAAGTGGCCGCCAATACATCAGGGCGCGCAGGCTTTACCTATGAGCGCGGATGGGAAAATTGGTGCCGCGAGGTTAATCGTCCCTATTATCCGCTGGATTGGAACATGGGCCCGGGCTTTTCCAAAACGGATAAATGAGCCGCACAATTCTTGCGCGTCGCTGCACCGACAGATCAACCATTTGGAGTCACGAATATGAACGCACATTTATTGAAAACGGCTCTGAATGGTGTCTGCCTATTGGCGCTGACAGTCTTTGCTTCGCCAAGCTATGCTGCCGATAAAGTGAGTATTGGCATTGTCAACGCGGTCAGTGATGGCGGCCTGTTTATCGCTGAGGCCAAGGGCTATTTTAAAGAAGCTGGCATTGAGGCGAGCTTTGTTGAATTTGATACCGGTGCCAAAATGGTTGCCCCTTTGGGCGCAGGCCAATTGGATGTGGGCGGCGGCGCGGCTTCAGCGGGCCTTTATAATGCAGTTGAACGTGGCATTGTCATTAAAATGGTGGCGGACAAGGCCACCAATGTGAAGGGGGCACCTTTTCAATCTTTCCTCGTGCGCAAGGCTTTGGTGGATTCAGGTCAGGTGAAGACCTTGGCCGATCTCAAGGGCCGCAAAGTGGCAATCACGGGGGCAGGGGGCAGTGATGCCTCTGTGCTCAATGAGGCGATGAAGAGTGTTGGCCTCAAATATGAGGATGTTGAAAAAATCTATCTGGGCTTTCCCCAGCATGGGCCAGCTTTTCAAAATGGCGCGATTGATGGCTCAATCACGACTGAGCCCACGACAACCAATATTGTCAAACTGGGATCTGCTGTTGTGCTGACAGGCAATGATGCCTTCTATCCCAATGCGCAAACAGCGACAATTCTCTATGGCGGTGAATTCATCACCAAGCGTAAAGAAATCGCCGCACGTTTCATGATTGCTTATTTGAAAGCCACCCGTGATTTCAACACAGCTCTGGTCGATGGCAAATTGCAGGGCCCGGGCGGTGAGGATCTGCTCGC
>OMIJ01000232.1 GCA_900299065.1 Hyphomicrobiales bacterium | reverse complement strand
CTCAAGCTTGATGCCAAGATCTTCGGAGATCATCTGACCAGATGTCAGAATGGCAATGTCTTCTAGCATGGCCTTGCGACGATCACCAAAGCCGGGAGCCTTGACGGCGGCAACCTTCAGACCACCGCGCAGCTTGTTGACGACGAGCGTGGCCAGAGCCTCCCCTTCGACGTCTTCAGCGACAATCACCAGAGGCTTGCCGGTCTGCACAACAGCTTCCAGCACAGGCAGCATGGGTTGCAAGGATGACAGCTTCTTTTCGAAGATCAGGATGTAGGGATCATCGAGCTCAGCAATCATCTTCTCAGGATTGGTGATGAAATAGGGCGAGAGATAGCCACGATCAAACTGCATGCCCTCGACAACATCGAGTTCGGTTTCAGCAGTCTTGGCTTCTTCAACGGTGATGACGCCTTCATTACCGACCTTCTGCATGGCCTTGGCAATCATGTCACCAATCGAGCGATCGCCATTGGCAGAGATTGTGCCGACCTGAGCGACTTCGTCAGTTGACTTGATCTTCTTGGCGCGGCCCTGAATGTCCTTCACGGCTTCCGTCACGGCCTGATCAATACCTCGCTTGAGATCCATCGGATTCATGCCAGCGGCAACATATTTTGCGCCTTCACGCACAATCGCCTGAGCCAGGACAGTGGCTGTGGTTGTGCCATCGCCTGCTGTGTCATTGGTCTTGGAGGCGACTTCGCGCACCATTTGGGCGCCCATGTTTTCGAACTTGTCCTCAAGCTCGATTTCCTTGGCGACGGTCACACCGTCCTTGGTGATGCGCGGTGCGCCGAAGCTTTTGTCGATCACAACATTGCGACCCTTGGGGCCCAGTGTCACCTTGACTGCATTGGCGAGGATATCCACGCCGCGCAGCATGCGATCACGGGCGTCCGACGAGAAACGTACGTCTTTGGCTGCCATTTTTTAAACTCCTGAACCTTATGGTTCGTGTCTGTAAGAAGGATGTAATTGAAGGCGAGTGATCAGGAGATCACGCCCATAATGTCGCTTTCTTTCATGATCAGCAGATCGACACCGTCGATCTTGACCTCAGTGCCCGACCATTTGCCGAAGAGCACTTTGTCGCCCTTCTTCACATCAAGGGGGACGAGCTTGCCGTGATCATCACGGGCGCCAGGACCAGCAGCAATGATCTCGCCTTCCTGGGGCTTTTCCTTGGCTGTATCGGGAATAATGATGCCGCCTTTGGTTTTTGCCTCGCTGTCAAGGCGCTTGACGACCACACGGTCGTGCAGGGGACGGAACTTCATGGTGATGATTTCCTCAGGTTTAAAATGCCTGGCCGCAAGGACCGGCGGTTAAAGCTCTTGCCCGGCCAGCCGGGCTGTTACCACTCAGCCTCGGCGAGTGCTAATGGCTCGATAGGTATGCCATATGAGGGAGTCAAGGACGGGGCGGGAAAAAGTGCCGCCGAATTAGAAAAGGCAATCCGGGCCGCGGGCCTAATTGCGTTTTTCCTCGCGGGACATCTCCATGCAGGTATAGCCGATCAAGCATTGCGGATTGGTTTTAGTCGGCACAAATGCGGGAATAATGGTCTCAGACGGGGTGCAATAGCCAATCCCGCTGACAAAGCGATCATAAAGGGACGGGCCTGTGCTCATGACTACGGCCCCCTTGCTGGCAATCAGACCTCTGGCCTGATCGCAGCTCATAGAAGTTGAAAGGGGGCGTGATTGCGCCAAGGTCGGAGCGCTGCCAGCGGCTAAAAGGACAGATGCTAAAGCCAATGACATCAAGCTTGGCTTTTGAGTTAAGTACTGCATCGCTCATCCTCCTCTGCGCAGAATGTGAAAATCACCCGGCGCACTGGTTCAGGCTCCGGCATCCTCTTTGGCTAGATGGGGATTGCGCCAGACTTTTCCAGCCACCAGCAGCAAGCCGAAGAGTAAAATTCCACCGATGATAAGGAAGGATTCTGTCAGGCCAAAAATATGCGCCACATAGCCCATGGCAATGGGCGTTAAACCTGCAGACAGGCGATTAGCCGTCGTGCGCAAGGCAGCTGCCACACCCAAAGAGCCTGCGCCCGAGGCATTGGCCAGAATGGACAACATGAGCGGCTGGCTAATGCCCATGCACATGCCGCGGCAAATTGCGACAATCGCAAGAGCGATAAAATTATCTTGAAAGGGTGTGATGGATACAAAGATGATGGAGCCCATGCCGGTGATGATCAACAGCCAGACAGGGGACACAAGACGGGTGAAAAAACCCACACTCAGGGAACTGAATGCGGCGACTGCTGAAGTTATCGTGACCAGAAGCCCAATTAAGGTGGCGGAAAAGCCGATGCTCTGCAGATAGACCGGATAAAACGAATCCTGCACACTTGAAGCGCCGACCCGCAAAAGCGTTACGATCAGCACAACAGCCATGACAGGACCACGAGCCAGACGCCAAGCCTCGCGATAATCGCTCAGGCGCGGGGCAAAATCGCGCAAGCGCATAGGTGTTTGTACCTTTTGGCGCGAGCCGGGCATATCGGGCAAGAGAAGCGTACAGATGAAAGTTCCGAATGACCAGAAGGCAAAGCCCGCAAAGCCACCCCAAATGCCAATATGATCCCAGGCAAAACCTGTCTCTTATACACATCTGACGCTGCCGACGATACTCCTTGTGTAGATCTCGGTGGTCGCCGTAT